>JAYGFA010000009.1:0-10423 GCA_046582115.1 Pseudomonadales bacterium
CGTGTGCTCTTCCGATCTTCATTATCAACGCCCGCAGGCACTTCAACGCGGAGAGTCTTCTGTTGTTCCACGCGACCACCACCACCACAAACCCGGCAAGGATCCGCGATCACTTTCCCGATACCACCACACCTCGGACACGTCTGCTGGACGGCGAAAAAACCACGGGCGATTCTCACTTGACCCGCCCCTGAACATTCGGGACAGGTACTCGGCGTCGAACCTGGAGCCGCACCCGAGCCGTCACAATCACCACACGCGGACATCACCGATACTCGGATTTCCACGGAATCACCGCCCACGGCTTGTTCTAAGTCAAGGTCTAGGAGATAGCGTAAGTCAGCACCGCTCTGCGCAGCCGTTCTGCCGCGTCTAGTTTGTGCCCCACCGAAAATGTCGCCAAAGACATCTCCAAAAATATCGCCAAAATTCCCGTCAAATCCACCACCCATACCACCGTTCCGTCCTTCGACGCCGGCATGGCCAAACTGGTCATAGGCTTGACGTTTTTCGGAGTCAGAAAGTACCTCGTACGCTTCCGATGCCTCCTTGAAACGGACATCGGCATCCTTAGCATCTGGATTTCGATCGGGATGATATTTCATTGCTAGACGGCGATACGCTTTCTTGATATCGCCATCGCCCGCGCCTCGGCCTACCCCAAGCACTTCGTAGTAATCGCGTTTAGCCATGATTCCCCTGACCGCGCCCAGCCGAGACCAGCGGCCCCCGAAGGCTGAAGACTACCCTTTCAATTACTTTTCGTCGTCCTTAACTTCTTCGTACTCGGCGTCAACTACATCGTCCGCTTCTGGCGAACTTGCACCATTGTCACCACCTTCCGTTGCTCCGGCTGCCGTTTCATTGGCATACATCTTTTGCACCAGACCACTCGTGGCCTCGGACAACGCTTGTATCGCAGTTTCGATCCGTTCTTTGTCGTCGGTCTTACTGGCTTCGTCCAATGATGTCGCTGCAGATTCGATGGCATCTTTCTCTTCGTCCGTTGCCTGATCAGGGGCATCGGTGACCATCTTGCGCGCCGCGTGCGAAAGTCCGTTGGCTTGATTTCGCAAATTGACCAATTCCTCGAATTTCGCATCCTCTTCCGAGTGCGCTTCAGCGTCCCTCACCATGTCATCGATCTCTTCATCAGAGAGACCGCCTGACGCCTTGATGACAATCGATTGCTCTTTGCTTGTCGCCATATCTTTGGCCGATACGTTCAGTATCCCGTTTGCATCTATATCGAAGCTGACCTCAATCTGCGGTATGCCACGAGGAGATGGCGGAATGTCCGAAAGGTCGAATCTGCCCAGGGACTTATTCTGGGCAACCTGTTTCCTTTCACCTTGCAAAACGTGAATCGTCACCGCAGTTTGGTTGTCATCTGCGGTTGAGAAATTTTGTTGCTTCTTCGCGGGAATGGTGGTGTTTTTGTCGATGAGCGTACTCATGACTCCTCCCAACGTTTCGATACCCAGCGATAACGGCGTTACATCAAGTAGTAGTACGTCTTTGACGTCACCGGATAGTACGGCCCCTTGGATCGCCGCCCCCATGGCAACGGCTTCATCTGGGTTCACGTCCTTTCTGGGCTCTTGTCCAAAAAAGTCACTAACTTTTTCCTGGACCATTGGCATACGCGTTTGTCCGCCGACCAAGATCACGTCATCAATATCCCCAACTTTTAAACCCGCATCGTCGATCGCCGTCCGGCATGGTCCGATGGTTTTCTCAACTATATTTTCGACCAGCGCCTCCAATTTAGCCCTTGTGACTTTAACCACGAGGTGCTTCGGGCCGGTGTTGTCCGCCGTTATGTATGGCAAGTTGACCTCTGTTTCTTGACTGGTGGAAAGCTCGATCTTGGCTTTTTCCGCTGCTTCCTTTAATCGTTGTAACGCTAACGGATCACTATGTAGGTCTATCCCATTTTGTTCTTTAAATTCATCGGCCAGGTAGTCGATCAACGTGAGGTCGAAATCTTCGCCTCCCAGGAACGTGTCGCCGTTCGTTGAAAGCACTTCAAACTGAGTTTCGCCGTCAATTTCGGCAATCTCTATCACTGAAACATCAAACGTCCCGCCGCCGAGATCGTATACTGCTATCTTCGAATCCCCGCGCTGCTTATCCATCCCGTATGCGAGTGCAGCCGCAGTTGGTTCATTAATAATCCGGCGGACTTCAAGCCCGGCAATCTTACCGGCGTCTTTGGTGGCCTGCCTTTGTGAATCATTGAAGTATGCCGGCACAGTGATCACCGCTTCGGTGACCGTATCACCCAAAAATTCTTCAGCGGTCTTTTTCATTTTCTTGAGAACTTCTGCGGACACCTGCGGCGGTGCAAGTTGTTCGTCTTTCGCTTGCACCCAAGCATCGCCATTGCTTGCTTTAACAATTTGATAAGGGACCATCTTGATATCCCGCTGCACCATTTCGTCGTCGAACTTGCGTCCGATCAACCGTTTAACAGAAAACAACGTGTGGTCAGGGTTGGTTACGGCTTGTCGTTTGGCACTTTGTCCAACAAGCACTTCTCCCTTATCCGAATACGCCACAATAGAGGGCGTGGTCCGGTCCCCCTCGGCATTCTCAATCACACGAGCGTCAGTACCATCTACAACGGCGACGCACGAATTTGTCGTCCCGAGGTCAATTCCTATAATTCTTGCCATGTTTAACCTAGTACTGGCGCCGCTTTTTTAGCATAACGCTCGTGCATTCTCTGAACCTGAGATATTGGTCCAATTCCCTACGTTTCAAGGGTTAGGGTGTCTTTTTTGACTCCGACGTATCTTTCGCCACCAACACGCGGGCCGGGCGAACAAGCCGGTCATTGAGTGTGTAACCCTTTTGAACAACTTCCAGGACCGATCCGGGTTCCGCGTCTGGGTTTTCAAGCACACTCATCGCTTCGTGATATTCGGGATCAAACGGTTCGCCAGTCGGATCAATCGACTTTATCCCAGCTTTCTGCAGCACATCGATGAAGAGCCTGTACGAAAGTTCAATACCTTCCAGCGTGGCATGAACTGAACCGTCACTTTCTTGACCGTCATCTGTGGCCGTCTCCACCGCCTTTTCAAAGCTATCAAGCACAGGCAAAAGGTTCTCCGTCAAACTCTCGAGCGCATATTTATGCGCATTCTCAACCGCTTTGTCGGCACGTTTTCGGATGTTGTCAGCCTCCGCTACAGCCCGTAAGGCTCGATCCTCTGCCTCGGCCAACTGTCCACGCACCTCCACGAGCGCAGCCTCCGGCGATGTCTCTATAGATTCATCGGCGGCAGCTTCGGTGTCCAGTCCACAAGTTTCGACCTCGTCGGACGATGCTTTGGGATCTACCGGAGTGTCCGAGCAGTTTTCTTCGGATTGTGAAACCGGAGAATCTTCGCGAGGCTCTACATCCGAGTCGTTTTCTTCTGCCATACCCGTCTTTTCACCGTTATCGAAAACGTCATATGCGGTCGACCGACCGAAAAATCAATGCCTTCCGTAATCCAGTGCCGAGCCCAAAAGACGAGCGGTCAGGTCCACCAATGGAATCACCTTTTGATAGGACATCCGAGTGGGTCCGATCACGCCAAGCACGCCCGCAATCTCACCATCAATCTCATACGGTGCCGATATAAGACTGTATTCATCGAGCGGGCGGTAGCCAGATTCCTCTCCGATGAACAGCTGCACACCATTCGTTTCCAAACAACGATCCAGCAAATGCACGATCGCGTTCTTCTCTTTGAAAGCATCTAGCAAGCGCTGAACTTCCTCCGAAGAACTGAGAAAACTCATCAAGTTGCGTTCACCGGATACCACGTAATCGTGTTCGTCGTCTTGTACGAAGGTTTTCGACGCCATATCGAGCGCGGTCTGCATGAGTTCGTCCATCCGTTGCTTATCATCGCTCATGCTTTCAAGGATGCCTTTACGTATGGACAACAACGAACGGCCACCAAATTGACGGTTTATAAAATTCGCCGCCTGAGTCAACTCGACATCCGAATACTCGCGGTCGGTCTCTACTACCCGGTTCTGCACTTCGCGCTCATTCACCACCAAGATCGTCAACACTCTATTGCCTGAAAGCGGCAGAAACTCGACTTGCCTGAGTTCAACCTGCTCGGGACGCGGCATCGTGACTAAGCCAGCGAGGTGCGAAACCTGGGAAAGGATATTTGATGCCGATTCTACAAGTTCGTTCGGGGACATGCGGGTGTGTAGTCCATCGCGTAGGTACTGAACAGATGCAGCTTCCAACGGCTGCACTGAGATCAGGCTATCGACAAACAATCGAAGCCCCCGGTGTGTTGGCACTTTTCCGGCAGAAGTGTGTGGTGAACGGACCAGCCCGCGCATTTCAAGGTCTGACATGATATTGCGTACGGTTGCCGGACTCACCGCGATCGCGGTTGTTTCCGACAACGTCTTCGAACCAACCGGCGTGCCTTGCTCTAGATATTCTTCTACAAGAAGTTTAAAAAGGTGTTGCTCGCGATCCGGGATCAAGTGGGTGTCACGGACTTCGTCGTTCAATCGTTGGTGTTTTTCTGCACGTGTCATGACTACCGAAGATTAACGTAAATCCTAGGAACCGTCGGCTACTCTAGCACAGTAGAAACCGCTCATTGCGACGTGCTGACGCAACTCAGCATCCGTAACTTTGTCCTAGTCGAAAATCTAGAGATCGCCTTAGATTCGGGCGTGACGGTGTTGACGGGTGAGTCTGGCGCGGGCAACCAGTCGGTCGGGCTTGTCGATCCATTACAACCAAAATAAATCGAATCGGTCTTTAAGCGTACCCGCTGATGCATTAACGTTCGCGGACTCATAGAAACAGCCCGTGAATATGGTCCTGAAACGCTTGTCTTGGCTCTTATTCGTTTGCGCGATTGTCGGGTGCTCGATTTCAATGCCGCGTGTCCACAAGGTCGCTGTTCAGCAGGGCAACATCCTCAACCAGTCCATGATCGATAAACTGAAGCCGGGGATGACTCGGGCCCAAGTAGCCTACATTATGGGCCGACCGGTAATGATCAATACCTTCAACCCTGATCGCTGGGACTACGTATTTACACTAGAGGTACCGGGTCAGTTCTATGAAACCACACGCATGTCGCTATTTTTTGAAAACGACGTCTTGACCCACTTCAGCGGTGACATGGCCCCCTCCAACGCAAAACCTGGCGACGCCGCCACCGGCTCTAAATAAGCCTCATTCTTGGTGACAGTGAACATTTCACTACGTGTCGCCTAGTGACCCTATTTTTTCATGGAGGATGCGGCTCCGAACTAATCCAAGCCTTCTTCCGATAAAACGTCATGGGCACGTATGGAAAAGGAATCCACTAACCCGTTGACAATCTCCGCGAAGAATGGCCCCAGCAAACCGTTAATAACTAAACTTTTTAGTTGGAACGATACTTTAAGGCCTACACGGCATCCGGCGCCTAGGTCCCTGAAGCTCCACTGCCCATTGAAACTTTCGAAGGGTCCACTCACCAAAGAAAGGACAATGGTTCCGCTCTCACTCTGATCATTACGCGTCACTAAAGTTTCGGCAACTCCCCGCCCTGAAAGCTCGAGGCGCGCGACCACGAAATCATTCCCCTCTTCAATAACCCTGGAACTTTTGCACCCTGGTACAAACTCACTGTAGCGATCAACATCGTTAACGAGCTCCTGCAACGCCGTAGCGCTGTACGGCAGTAACACACTGCGTTCAACCGTCCTCACTGGTCGTCCCCGGGATTAATCAGTCGGCCAGATCGTGTAGAGAAACACAATCAGAATCCCTAACGGGGCTATTACTCTCGACGAAGTCGTCCATATCACGACGGCGGATTTAGAGGTAATACCCAACTGCGACATGACGGTGGCTTTGGGTAGAACGTAGCCAGCGAAAAGCGCAATAAACAAAGCGCCTAGCGGTAACATGATATTCGCGGTGAGGTAGTCGATCGATTCAAACACGGTTTTTTCGCCAACCACGTAGACGTCTGACCAGATGTTGAATGAAAATACCGATGCCAAACCCAATATCCAACACGCAACTCCAAGGCTTACCGCGACTCGGGACCGCACGACGTTGTACTCCTCGACAAGAAACGCGATCGCCGGTTCAGTCAAGGAGATGGCCGAGGTAATCGCCGCGAAGCTCACCAGAATAAAGAAAATGCCGCCAAACAGCGCACCCAGCGGCATCTGTCCAAACGCAAGCGGTACCGTAACAAACATCAGTCCGGATCCGCTCCCTGGTTCCAGTCCATTGGCAAAGACAATCGAAAAAATGGCGAGGCCGGCTATCAAAGCGACCGCGGTGTCTAGGGCTGCTATGGTGATGACGGTTCGTGTAATTGAGACCGAGCTTGGGACGTACGCGCCGTACGCCATGATCGCACCCATTCCAATACTCAAAGTAAAAGCGGCGTGACCAAGGGCGACCAACAGACCGTCAACGGACAGCGCGTCCCACTTCAACGCAAACATAAAATCAAAACCTTGCGCAAAGCCACCTGACGCAATGCCATAACCCAGCAATACGATCAACAAAATGAACAACAGCGGCATCAGCCACCGAATCGCACGCTCGAGGCCACTCACGACTCCCCGTGCAACAATGAAGACAGTGATACCCATGAAGATCGTGTGGAACACGGCCATGAGAATGGGATCGCCGTGTAATGCCGCTAACGCACGCGTAGCCGTCGCCCCATCCACTCCGGTAAAACTGCCGCTCGCGAGTTGCCCGATGTAGTAAAGACCCCATCCAGCAATCACCGAATAGAACGAAAGGATGAGGAAACCGGCGACCACCCCAGCCCAACCGATCAACGACCAGGCTTTCGAACCCTCGCTTTGTTGCACCAACGCTCGCATCGAGTTGATCGGGCTTTGGCGACCCTGCCGACCAATGAGCACCTCAGCCATCATGACTGGAACGCCGACAAGAACGACGCAGAAAAGATACGCGACCACAAATACGCCTCCACCGTTTTCACCAGCGATGTATGGAAACTTCCAGATATTGCCCAGCCCAACTGCGGATCCTGCAGCCGCGAGCACAAACGACCCACGGCCGGACCACATGCCATGTTTGGATTCGTCTGGGGTCACGTAAACATCTCTTTGTTAATCGGCAAGGTCCATTCTGTCCCGCTCATTGCTTCGTTGCCAGTTACCAATCCAATCGACTATTTCATAGGCCACCCCGAGCTCGCCTATAATCTGATCATGACAAAAAACGCAAAAGGGGCAGGATCGAACACCATCGCCCTCAATCGGCGGGCCAAGTTTGATTACCACCTAGAAAAAACTTTCGAAGCCGGCGTGGTGCTCGAGGGCTGGGAGGTTAAAAGTATTCGTGCCCATCAGGCCCTGCTTTCCGATAGCTATGTCTTAGTTCGTGACGGTGAAGCCTGGTTGCTCGGATCGCAGATTAGTCCGCTCTCGAGTGCGTCAACGCACGTGACCGCAGATCCGCAACGAACACGGAAACTGCTCCTGAACGCGAAAGAAATCGCTGAAATTCATCAAGCGACCCAGGCCAAGGGAAGTACCTGCATTGCGACGGCCCTCTACTGGAAAGGACCCCGCGTTAAATGCGAAATCGCGCTCGGCAAAGGCAAGAAACAGCACGACAAACGAGCGACGGAAAAAGAACGCGACTGGCAACGTCAGAAACAACGTCTCATGAAAAATGGTTGACAGTGCTACCCACGACCCACGAATGGCATTTTAGAAGCAAGAACAGTAATGGACTGCACGCTAGCGTCCAAAGGTAAACTATCCATATAAACAACCGCCCGCACGACGCTATCGACGTCCATCGTCGGCTCCGGTTTCACCGTTCCATCAGCCTGAGTTACGCCTTTACCCATTCGGGCAGTCATGTCCGTAAGGGCATTGCCGATATCGATCTGGCCACAGACGATGTCATGGTTGCGGCCGTCCAACGCCGTCGATTTTGTTAACCCAGTGATCGCATGTTTGGTCGAAGTGTAGGGGGCTGAGTTCGGTCGAGGTACGTGAGCCGATATCGAGCCATTGTTGATAATGCGACCACCCTTTGGATCTTGAGCCTTCATGATTCGGAATGCGGCCTGTGTGCATAGAAAGGCACCAGTCAAATTAACGCTAATAACTCGCTGCCATTGATCTAGAGTGAGCTCCTCCAAGGGAATAGCAGGTGCTCCCGAACCGGCATTATTGAACAACAAGTCCAAACGTCCGAACGTCGTGCGTGTCGTCTCGAAAAGGTGTTCAACCGCTTGAGGGTCACCCACGTCCGTTGGTACCGCGATGACCTTCTCTCCCACACCAGACTCGTCCACAACGGCTTCCAGCATCTCAGCACGCCGGCCGGCCAACACGACCGAATATCCTTCGTCGAGCAATGCCAACGCGGTGTATTTACCTATCCCGGTGCCGGCGCCGGTAATGATCGCGACCTTTCCCATGGTCATACCGCCAATGCCGAGGAGAATTCCGGCACGCCGTCCCACCGTCCCGGGTCCGCAGACCTCATCACCGCAATTGTTTTGATGACCTCGGGGTTCGCAAGTCCGTGGGGTGGATGACCGGTCAGCACCCGAATGATGTTCTCAGCTTGCATGATCGGACACTCATCAAGGAAGGTCGGAGAAAATCCGGCGATGTGCGGGGTCACGATCATGTTTGGTAAGCCGAGCAACGGGTCTTGAGCATCGATTGGCTCGATCTCCGTGACGTCAAGCGCAGCCGCTTCGATTTGTCCCTCGCTCAGTGCATTCGCCAGCGCGGCTCCGTTGACTACAGGCCCTCTCGAAGTATTCACCAAAAACGCCGTGGATTTCATCTGTCCGAGTGCGTTCGAATCAATCATGTGCCGCGTCTCTTCCGTCGACGAGCAGTGAATCGTGATGAAATCAGCCGCGCTTAATAGCTCGCCAAAATCGACCATTCGAACGCCGTATAGATCCGCCGTGGATTGCGATACATATGGGTCATACGCAATTATTGAGGCCGGTCCAAAGCCACGAATGCGGATCGCAAAAGCCCTGCCGATATTGCCGAAACCTATGATGCCGATGGTATGGCCAGCGATTCTTCGAACTGAGCGCTGATATTCGCCCGTGAGTCTTCGATTTTCACTCCATTGACCTGCACGGGTCGTGTTCGTGGCATCAACAAGCCGACGGGTGAGTCCGAGGAGCATAGCCATCGCGTGATCGGCCACTTCGGTGGTATTCACGCCGGGAACGTTACACGCGAGAATACCAAGTTCGGTCGCTGCCTCGAGATCTATCGAATCCACACCAATCCCCATACGACTTACGACCTTGAGTTTTGGGCACGATTCAAGCACCTCGCGCGACGTCAGCGGTAGCGTGCCGACCTGTGCTCCATCAGCATCCCCTAATAAATCGATCATTTCTTCGGTACTGCGTGTCGAGCCTTCGTCAACCTCGAAACCTGCCGCTTCAAAAAGATCGACGCGATTGTATGGACTATGAGGCAACGCGATTTTCATAGGGTACTCCTGTTACGAATTCGCCAGGTTTGTCGACAAGACCGCTAGCCGTCCAAGTCTTTGTTGGGATTGATCAAGAATTTCTCACCCGTGGCTTGCATCCCATACCGAGCGACGGCCACCGGTGATAACGCCTCCTCTAGAGACACAATTTCCGTGTACGAACTTGCAAACGTGGTGGTTATTTCAGACGCTACCCGCTGCCTTAACGCCTCCGCTTCGTCCGCTCCAACTCGCTGTAAGAAATAGGGTAACAACCAACCCCCCAAACCCCACGCCATGCCGAAACTTCGATTCAATACCGTTGGATTTCGATCAAGACCTCCATATATGTACACCTGTTTGTGCGTCGTTGACCCGTATCGGTTGAACTCGCCAGCGTCACGATTAGCCGCAACCTCCATAGCGGTCAGCAGTTGACCCGGTAACGGACCGCCTCCGGTGGCGTCAAAGCCTAGCGTCGCACCCGTATCTGCTAATGCGTCGATCAACGTCGCCATAAAACCAGGCTCGCTACTGTTGCAAACGTGGGTAGCGCCCAACGACTTCAGCAACTCGACATGCTCCTGCTTTCGAACCACATTAACCAAAGGCACATCTTCGTTCACGCAAAGTTTGACGAGCATCTGTCCAAGATTGGAAGCCGCCGCCGTATGCGCCAACGCGGTGTGCCGCTCTAAACGCATGGTACCGACCATACCCAAAACGGTCAGTGGATTGACGAAACATGACGCGCCCTCCACGGCAGTAGTGCCGTCCGGCAACAGCAAGCATTGATCGGCACGGGTCATGCGATACTGCGCGTACATCGAACCACCGAGAGTCGCAACCGTTTTGCCCATAAGCGACTGAGCCCGTTCCGAAGGACCCGCGCTCACCACGACGCCCGCCCCTTCGTTACCCACCGGCAGC
>JAYGFA010000029.1:0-2286 GCA_046582115.1 Pseudomonadales bacterium
AGTAGCCGTCGTGTGCGGCAATCAGTTCGCTGCGACCAGTTTCCTGAGCGTAGCGGTATCGCACTGGCGGATCGGACACCGGCCAAAGTGCAACAACGTAATGGGCTTCTGCGGAGCAAAGACCAACCCTCTCGTTTTCCGCATTGAAAGTCGGCGTCGTCGTGTGGTCCGGTGCGTCCGGCTTTAATGCCGTCAGCAAAACAAGATGCCCTCCCGACGAACTACCAATAAGACCCAGCGTAGTCGGATCAATCTGCAACTCGTCGGCGTGCATTCGCACATACCTAATGCCGGCGGCGATATCGGCCGATGCGGTCGGATGCTGGAAATCAGGGCCGCACCGAAAATCTAAAGACGCTACCAGCATGCCTGCGGCGGCAAGCGCTTCGCACATTACCCATGGTGTCGTTCGATCATTGGCTGTCCAGGCTCCGCCGTGAACCATGACAATCCCGTGCCCACCAGCGATCGGCGGGCGGAACAAGCGCATCAGTAAATCACCGGTAGCCGTGCGCGCATAAACAACATCAGTTTGCTCGACCTTACTCATGTGGTTCTTCCCGATGCAGCTCCGCAATACCAATACCGGCCTCGCCTGCCACGGCGTACAGAAGGTAAATGTGTCCTTTCTCCGCGAAAACCGCCGGGTCCCTTAGCTGATTGACGTGGCCGTACGCCACACTCCGGATCGATGGCTCGAGCGGTGCCCCGGAACCTTCCCATGGTCGCTCAGGGCGCATGGCCTCAATCGCGTCGGACTCCGCCCACGACTCAAACGGTCGACTCATATCAATAGTCGACGCGAGGATACGTTCGGGCGTATGGCCTACCTGGGTCCAAAAAACGTGCAGCACGTCGTCGTTCACCCACAATCCAAAATGCCTCATATCTGCGTTGAAAATTCGAGGGCCTTCCTCAAAATTCGCGCCGTTATCGTCGCTCCGATATAACTGACCCGGCATCGCCATCCCATATGTACTTCCGCGGTATCGGAATACACGGAGATAGCTGCGGGCCAACGTTTCAGGGCGCGCCTCAAAGGCGATGCCATCGCGTGACGTCGCGACCCGGGTCAACTGGTTTCCCGGAGACTGTAATCCATGAAAGTACATCACGACGCGTCGCTTCTCCTCGTCTACGTGGACATCGGGCGACGCAATGTGCGGAGTCGTGAGTTCTTTATGAAGATCATGAGGTAGACGAGTTTCATTCTGGGCCGCACGACGCTTAAGCGATTCGAGCATCTCATCGTCTAGTTCCAAGGGTTCGGTCGGAAAATGTGACTGTTCAAGCTGCAGACTTCCCGGCACGTGCACGACCCACGGACCGAGCAGCTCGTCGGCATAAGCAAGACGAATGTATCGACCTTTGTGGTCCGCAAAATATAAGTAGTAGTCGCCTAATCGATTAGGAATCCATGCCGGAACGGCGATCAGGGATGGCCCTTGAATATTTCCCCCGATACTAGGGTGCGTCGATTTATCGATAATTGGTGCGTCAATAAGTCGTTCAGCCCGCCATTTCTTCACAGCAACATGAGCTCCCTGTAACCGGTCGCTACTTGCCAGGATCCATCCAACAAGCATTCAATGCATTAACCCACAGGGTGACAAGGGCTCGCAATGGCAGACAAAACAACCACTAAAGACATACCGACAGCGGTACGGGAAGTGTGCTTGTGGTTACCCGAAGCCCAAGAAAAGAGATCCCACAACATGCCGACGTTCCATGTCCGTAACAGAAATTTCGCTATGTTCAGTGTGAATCACCACGGAAGCGGTAACGTCGCGTTTTGGTTAAACGCCCCCGATGGTGCCCAGGCCTTTTATTGCGAAGCCGAACCCGAACACTACTTTCGGCCACCCTACGTAGGTCCGCGCGGTTGGCTCGGCGTGAATCTAGACCGAGGTCTCGATTGGAGCCAGATTGCGGGTTTAGTTCGAGAGGCGTACGAGAAGTCAGCGCCCGCCGAACTTGTACAAAAAATCGGTAAGACGATCGATATCGAGCGACCCGATTGCGTCATGGATCCTCGAGATATGGATTCTATGAATACCGCGGGATCTAAAGTGACGCTTAAGACACTTCGTAAACTGTGTGCGGTACTTCCGGAAGTCACCGAATCCAAGCGTTTCGGCCGACCCGCCTGGAAAGCGGGCACGAAGACGTTTTGTACCGTAACGACCCGGGCCAAACGGCTTATGTTGGATACGTGGGTGGGGCCCGACCTACAGGTCACGCTCACCGACGATCATCGCTTTCAAATCCCGGCGTACACCGGCCTAA
>JAYGFA010000052.1:0-5434 GCA_046582115.1 Pseudomonadales bacterium
CTGGGATCCATCGGTATGGGTCCGCCCACAGCGAAGCACCGTATTCAGATATAGCAAAGTCAAAACAGGCGTCATCAAACGGTAACGATTCACCAAAACCTTCGACGAAATCGACGCCTAGTTGGTATTGCGCCTCCAATCGTTTGGCGGTTGCTAGTTGGTTCGGGGTGGGATCGATACCGACCACCGATTTAGCACCCCGACGAGCCATCCAGGAAGAGACGTAGCCCGCACCGCAGCCAATTTCGATGCAACGTTTTCCCTTCAGATTCTTTGGCAATAGGCCAACGCCGTTATCGGGTATCTGCCAAATACCCCAACGTGGATTGTTCGACGACCAGCCATCTTCCGCTGGTTCCACATACTTAGCCGCAAATTCTTGCCATGCTGCTCGATTGGCTATTTGGTGTTCTTTTAGTTTCATTGTTGAACGATGGCGTTGATCGCATCAATTCGATCGGCGAGTCCGTTCAGTACCGTAGTTACGGCGACCACCGCTTCCGGAACGGCCTCGTAGCGCCGCTCTTCAATCGCTTCACGGATCATGGGCAAGGTCTTTACCCCGTAGCCGGTATAAAACCCGGGCGCATAGAGTTGATGACGATACCAGGAACGACGCGGGAGCCCTTGATCCCGAAGGAATAACCGCTCACTGGTGTAGAGAAGATGGTTGATCTTTTTGCGTTGACGCGCTTTCAAGGTAATGAGATCCGCGGCGTCCAATAGCAGCGAGGACCGTTCAACTTTTGCGAGCGCGTTATGGAGGGGCGAGAAGTTAAAGTGTGGCACAGGGTTATGTCGGCGTGGCGCGCGCAGTGATTTGCGTGGATCCAGTGCCGCCGTGTAGGCGCCGGCATCGATAAGGCCGTTGATCCGCGCCGTTTCTTTACGCTGTGTTTCCGCCAATTCTTCAATGTCCGCGAGAAATTTCTTGACGTTGTCTAGCAGGCCACTGAAGTCGAAGGGCAAGATACGGGCGTTTGCGAGCCGCAAGGTCGCGCGTCCGGTTAACTCAGCGAGCACGGTACCGTACACGTTGCCCGGATCGATAAAACGATGGAAATGTTCGTGGGTGTCGTAGAGGGTGTGGTAGCTGCCACTCTCTGCTTCGCCGCCAAAGCTAAGATTGGCCGAGGCGATACCGAGGTGATGGAGAAACGCGGTGTAGTCTGATCCAGACCCCAGCGCTGAGACCCGCAGGTCGTGCCGATTACTAAGTTCGGACACGGCTTTTTCTTCGCCTTTGATTCGAATACGAGCCCTCCGTCGATCGCCGACAGATAACGTCGATTGGGGATCTTTCACGTCACTGAGCAGTTGGTTGAAGAAGCGTTCAAGGGTGTGACTCGCGCCGATGGAAACAAAGCCGCGACCCATACCGTCGGTATTCAGGTAGGCCACGGCCTTTTGACTAAGTTCGCGCGCGTGCTCTTCCACCCATTCAGTTGATCCTATCAGTCCTGGTTCTTCTGCGTCCCACGCGGCGTAGACGATGGTGCGGGCGATCGGTTCGTTGAGCGTTGCAATAGCCCGGGCTTCTGCAAGCATAGTCACCAGTCCAGAGACCGGATCTCTCGCGCCGTGATTCCAACCATCATGATGGTTGCCGCGGATCACCCATTCGTTGGGGAATATTGATCCTTGCCGACGCGCAATGACATTTCGGGCGGTAACCGTCTTCCAGTCGAATTCGACGTGCAGTCGTACCAGTGCGGGTCCAGGACCGAGGCGATACGAAAGCGGCAATGCCCCTCGCCAGTCAGGGGGTGCCATCGGTCCGCTCAAATGCCTGAGTAACGGTTCCGCATCGGCATAGGAAATGGGGAGAACGGGGATGCTTGGTATGGCGGTAGCCTCGTCACGCGATAGCCGTCGAGCGCCCTTTTTGGCGGCCCAACCAGGAGTAAGTACGTCGCCGGCGTGCAACGGCAGGTCCATAACGGAACCGCGTTGGATGGCAGAATCATTTTTAAAGGGCCCTTCAGGGTAGACGTTGCCATGGACATACCCGTCATCGTTCGGGTCTGAATAAATCAAGGTGCCAATGGCGCCATGTTCCGCTGCCAGCTTTGGTTTTATCCCGCGCCATACTTTCCCGTACCGGGCAATAACGATGTTACCGGTAACGTCAACGCCGTATCGATCGAGCGTTTCGTAGTCTTCCCGCGTGCCGTAGTTCACATACACGAGATTGCCGACCACGTCCCCGTCTGGGGAAAACGCGTTGTAAGGTGGCAGTACCTGGGCGCGCATCGCGGTGCTCGAATCGGAACTGAGGATACGTTCCGTGAGAGTGGCCTGAAAGAATTGTGGTTGGAGCATCGTAAGCACGCGGACCGTGGGGACTGGGATAAGTACCTCGTAGGTCGCGAGACGAGTGTCGTAGCCCCACTGCTTAAACAACGCGGCAATGTATTCGACGTTTCGTTTGCCGTGCTCTGAATCGACATGATGTGGTTTTGCCGCGAGGGTCTCGATCCATTCATGGAGGTCGCCGGGCGAAATATCGCTCGCGAGTCGCGCCTCAAGCTCGCGCTGTTTCTTGCTTCCGTCTGCGTCGAAACCGAGCAGAACGTTGTCCGTGTGACCCACCGCCGTAGTGAGGAACAAAATCCACAGGAACATTGCGCGTTTCACGGCAAGCCTCTATGTAAACCAGCGTCAACCGGGTGGGAAAGGTTTAACAAAATGGCCGGTCGCCTTTGACAGTGACTCGAATGCCGCTGCGAGTGGCTGGAAAATAATCCCATACCGCTAAGTGTTGGGTGCACCGGTTGTCCCACATGGCAATTGAGTTTTGTTGCCATTGAAAACGACATTGAAAGGCGGGATTACCGATATGCTCGAAGAGAAACTGAAGCAATGTGCGGCTTTCAGCGGTGTTTAGTCCCTCAATACGACGGGTAAATCCAGAATTCACATAGAGCGCCTTTTTTGCTGTGATGGGATGGGTGCGGATGATCGGGTGGATGGATTGCGGAAATGCGCGCTGCGGTTTGTGGTCGCCGTACAGTCCCGCGTAGTCGGCGCGATGGAAGGCGTTTAAGCCGGCAAGCCAGGCTTGCATCGGACCGGATAGTGCGTCGTACGCGGCATACATGTTCGCGAACAGGGTATCTCCGCCTTTGGCAGGCACCTGGTGTAGATGCAAGATACTACCGAGTGGTGGTTCTTCATCGGCTGAGACATCGGAGTGCCAGCCGGCACCGTTGTTTCGTTGTGAATGATGGTCCGTATGTATCTGCATCAGTTCAGGGTTGTCGTGAACGTAAGGGGCCGCTGGATGAACATGCAGGGGACCAAACCGACGGCCAAATTCTAAATGCTGCTCGGGGGTTATTTCCTGGTCTCGGAAAAACACTACCAGGTGCTCCATCCAGGCATGATGAATTTCGTCGAAGGTTTCATCGTTGATGGGATGCGACAGGTCGACCTCGTGGATGGTCGCCCCAATCGTCGGGGTCAGTGGCTCAACCCTGATGCATTGATAGTCCATGACCAAAGTGTGCCAGAAGCGCGCGGTGAATGCGGTGTGTGCGACTACAGGGTTTCTGCCGCGCTGGTATTCAGAGTACGATCGACAACGTTAAAGGGAGCTGTGTATGTCTGATGAAAACCCGATTCTTACCGAGCGCCGCGGGCAAACGGGGGGCATTCTTTGGCTCACCCTGAACCGTCCCGAGAAACTCAATGCCCTGACCTTTCCGTTGTTACGCGAGTTACGCGAAATTGCGTTCGAGGCACGCTTTGATCGCACCATCCGGTGTGTGGTTATCACGGGTGCAGGGCGCGGGTTTTGTGCCGGTATGGATTTTGGAGGAGCCGCTAACCCTGACCCCGACCCCATCCCCGAGGGCCTGGAGGAAGGTCAGGTTGATGCCGAAGGCTACCGGCTGAATTTCCGTCACGAGACTGAAACATTCATTGCGCTGCGTCGGTTGGAGGTTCCCATGATCGCAATGGTCAACGGGCCATGCGTAGGCGGTGGATTCGATCTCGCGAGTCATTGTGATATGGCAGTTATCTCGACCGCGGCCCGATTCCAAGTTGCGTATGTAAAGCGTGGCGTCTTCGCAGACCTGGGCGGATTTTGGTCATTACCTCGAACCCTAGGGTGGCGAAAGGCAATGGAGATGATGATGACTGGTCGTTTCATGAGTGCGGAGGAGGCGCATGCCGCGGGTTTCTCCAACTACCTAGTGGAACCCGATGAACTCGAAGAAAAAACCATGCAACTTGCACTGGAAATTGAAGCAGGACCGCCGATTGCGCAAAAGATTGGTAAGCTACTCGCGATGCGAACCGCAAATATGGACTTCGATTCCGCCATGCAGTGGTCGGAAACCGCAATTCCGTTGGTCGGCCTGTCCGCGGACGCCCGTGAGGGCGCTGCCGCGTTCCGTGAAAAAAGAGAGTCCGAATTCAAAGGCGTCTAATCGCGCTATGATTTGCGGCGTAACAAAGGATAGACCATGGGGTTTCACGATATAGCGATGCAGTCCATCACCGGGGAACCGGTGAGCTTCGAGCAACTCAAGGGCCAGGTCTGTCTGGCCGTCAACCTGGCTAGCCAGTGAGGACTCACCACACAGTACGCAGGTCTGCGTACGTTGCATGAAGACAACGCGGGGAAAGGGTTTACCGTTCTCGGATTTCCTTGCAATCAGTTTGGTGCGCAGGAACCAGGATCAGACGAGGAGATCCTAGAGTTCGCTCAATCTAAATTCGATGTGACTTTCCCTATGTTTTCCAAGATCGAAGTGAACGGAGACGGCGCGTGCGAGCTATATCAGCTCTTGACATCCGCCATTTCTAACCCTGAAGGAAAGCCTGACATCGCATGGAATTTCACCAAATTCCTAATCGATGGAGACGGCAACGTGGTGAGGCGTTTCGAACCGGCGACGTCGCCCGAAGAGATCGCTGTAAACCTTCAGGACTACTTGAGTTAATCCGTCGGGGGTATCCCAGATACCCCCGTTCGACATTCGCGTGAGGGTGCCCATGGCAGCTTTGGATGGATTGCGGATACTGGATATGACCCAGTATGAAGCGGGGACGTCGTGTACCCAAGCACTGGCCTGGTTAGGCGCCGATGTGGTTAAGGTCGAACGCCCGGATGGTGGGGACCCAGGTCGAGGTGCCGGTGGTGATGCCGAGTACTTTGTCGTCTGGAACTCGAATAAGCGGAGTGTAGCGATTGATCTGCGTAGCGCAGCGGGTCGCGCATTGTTAATGCGGATGGTGCCGAAATACGATGTCCTCGTAGAAAACTATGGCCCGGGCGTCATCGAGCGACTGGACATTGGATACGAGACGATGCGAGCTGTGAAACCTGACATTATCTATGCCCGTATCAAGGGCTTTGGTGTCGACGGTCCTTGGTCTGATTACAAATGCTACGACATGGTGGCGCAAGCGGCTGCGGGAGCGT
>JAYGFA010000058.1:0-71945 GCA_046582115.1 Pseudomonadales bacterium
ATCCAGCCGGTGTCCATGCTCATTATGACGCGACTCCTCGCGGCGCACGGCCACGAGGTCGTGGCTGGGTACAACGTTGCCATGCGGGTAGAAACCATGGTGCACATGGTTCTCTGGGGCGCGTCGTCATCCATTGGACCCTTCGTCGGCCAAAACTGGGGTGCAGGCCAGTTTCAACGCGCGCGACAAGCGCTCTCGTTGAGCAACCGCTTTTGTCTTGCCTGGGGGCTGGTGACGTTTGTCGTGTTATTTCTGGGTGGCGATTATTTTGTCCGCCTCATTGACGACAACGAGACCGTGGGGGCGGTAGCCCGAATGTTTTTTCTGATCGTACCGCTTTCGATCGGGTTTATGGGCGTGATGCAGGTTGCCAGTACCTGCTTCAATGCGTTGGGCCGCCCCGCCCCACCGCTGATTATCGCGTTGTTACGGACCTTCGTTATGTACGTTCCAATCGCTATTTTGGCGAATTCGGTGTGGGGTTACCCAGGAGTATTTGCTGCCACAGCTCTCACTAACGTGGTGATGGGGACCGTCGCGTGGGAATGGAATCGACGGGCTGTCCGTTCGGGATCGTCTTTGTCGCAACAAGAGTCGAGCGCAGAATTTGGGGATAGGAACGTAGATCGCGTCACGTCGAGCTGACGTTAAGCGAATTCAACCGTTTCCTGGAGGATCGTTTCTATCCCGAAGCCGGTGATCTGGCAGATCGTGGCGGTTGCGCGCCGCCCCTCAATCTCAAGGAAGCCGATGGTACCGTGGCGCAGATCTTGGTTCCTCGGCAGCGTGGGTGAGCCGGGGTTCACACACATCAGCTCATCAACCAGGTGAATTTCATCGTAGTGTGTGTGTCCGTAAATGATGACGTTTGGCAGAGGTGCTTGAAAGAGTCTATCTCTGCGGCGCATTAGGTAATCGGCGTGCCGCCTTCGCGCGGTCGGAAATTCGTGTACTAGACCAACCGTTACATTGTCGAATTGGAGCTGCCAGGTATTCTTCAAGCGCTTGTCCGTGAGTTCAAGGTCGCCGTTTCCGGTGGCGACATGCGTTGGCGCGAGTTGGGCGAGTTCGTCGATTACATCGATCGTCCACAGATCTCCGGCGTGGAGGATTCCGTCAACTTTGCTAAACGCGTCGACGATCTGGGGCCACAGCGTTTTGGTGGTGCCGGGAATGTGGGTATCAGCGATCAGGCCTAATTTCACGTTCTTGGAGTCTTAACCTGCAGTGTTGTTTGGTGTCCGGGATGGGCGATAGCGAGTTTCGCGGGTATCGGTAGATTATGCACCAAGCGTTTGCCACAGCTCAGAGAGCCTTGACTCCCGAGCAGAATCCTTTCAGTTTTGCCTGTCGATCGTGGCGAATGGGTATGGGTTTGGTAGAACACTTCCTGGGAGGGGTTATGAGTAAATTTTTCTTGGCCGTGCTAGTCGGTTGTTGGGGCGTTGGTTGCTTCGCTGACAACGATGTATTAGCTCTAGATGAGTTGTTGTCCATGTTTGGATGGGATTTTGACGCTACTGAAATACGGAGCGAAAAGGTCGGCAACGGTCTATTCGTTTTGTTCGGCGTGGGTGGAAATATCGCGGTCTCCGTCGGCAGCGACGGTGTACTGATCGTGGACGATCAGTTCCCAGAGATGATGGATAAAATTAATGACGCGGTCGCGAGCCTTTCGGGATCAATGCCGGCGAGCCCCGGACGCCCACAGATTGACTACGCCCTAAACTCTCATTGGCACTTTGATCATGCCCAAGGAAACTTGGCGTTGGGTCCAGCAGGAACACAGATCGTCGCGCAGTCGAATGCGCGCGTCGATATGGCGAGAGGCGGCATCATCAATTTAGTTGTCACCCGTTATGGACAGGCTGCGTATCCGGCTGACGCGCTACCGAGCATTACCTTCGATGACAGTATGCGATTCCATTACAACGGCGAGCGAATCGACCTGATGCATTTCGGCCCGGCACACACGACGGGCGACGTTGCGGTATTTTTCCGGAACCACAACGCGGTGCATCTCGGCGATGTTTTCAATAATACGGGCTACCCTTTTATTGATGCGGATAGCGGTGGCGACATTGACGGGATGATTGCCTTTTGCCAACAGACGTTGGATCAACTTGAACCGGGAGCGGTCGTGATCCCAGGGCATGGTGAAATAACCGATGCCGACGCTCTTGCCGACTACATCGCGATGTTAACCACGGTGCGTGACCGAGTGAAGAAGCTGATGGATGCAGGCAAATCTCTAGGAGACGTAATCGCGAGCAACCCGACCGCGGACTATACCGATCGGTACGGTGAGGAATCCGCATCGCTCGGTTTTATTGACAGGATCTATACGAGCCTCGCAAAAAAACGGTGAGCGTCATGGACCTTCCTTTGAGGGTCCGGTTGCCTGATTAATTTGTCGGTGTCAGATCGTACCGCTGCGACTGTGTTCTCGGATGGTGTATCTCCGCCGCTGGTGTTTCTTGCGCCACCGCGCTATTTACCGTGTTAATAAATCAACGCCAACAGGAGTTTTTTCATGCCTCGACTTGAAGTCCTTACACACGACCAGTTAACGGAAGACCAGCTAGAGGTCCTAACTGCAATCAATAATGGGCCGCGTGGCGGTGGAACTCCAATCGGATTGGTTGGTCCTTTTGGGGTCTGGGTCAGGGCCCCACGTATTGGAATGGCAGTACAAGCTTTGGGCGGAGTCGCACGGTTTGAGACTTCGATCGCCGAGGACGTCAAAGAAGTAGCCATCTGCGTTGTCGGCGCACACCACCAAGCGAAATTTGAGTTCGCGGCGCATGCCCGCCTTGCCGGAGCGGCCGGTGTGGACGCGGCCGCGATTGAGAGCATACGCGTGGGTCGCGTTCCAGTCTTGGAAGGCGCACAGGGCGTTGCCTGGTCCGTGGCCACGGAGCTAATGGACGCCCATCGCATCACCGACGAGACGTACGCGCGTGCGATCTCCCACTGGAACGAGGAGGGATTGATTGAACTTGTCAGCGTCGTCGGCTACTACTGCCTTGTTTCGTTAACCCTGAACGCGTTCACCGTGCCTGTGCTGGACAATATGGAAGATCCTTTTCCGGACGCGTCCTAAGTCTCAGTCGAGCTTGACCAATGCTTTGCCAATATTTTCACCGGTAAAAAGTCCGATGAGCGCATTGGCCGCTTGCTCGATCCCCTCGAACACGGTTTCACGATACTTCATTTGGCCGCCCGTGACCCAGCCGCGCATGTCGTCGAGGAAATTTTCGCGTTTTTCCTCAAAATCAGTGACCACGAAACCGCGCATGGTGACGCGCTGATAGATCATATTTGAAAGCGTGGTGACTCCCGTCGAGCGGGCACCGAAATTGTTGTAGGCCGAGATCATTCCACACACGGGAATACGCCCCCCGACGTTCATCCGTGGTAACGCAGCGTCCAAGTGTTCGCCACCCACGTTTTCGAAATATACGTCGATACCTTGCGTGGCAGCGGCTTTTAGATTCTTACGAAGCACGCCTTCCTTGTAATTGATGGCGACATCGATGCCGAGCTCATTCTCCAGCCATTCGCACTTTTCGCTGCTGCCGGCGCTCCCGATGACGTAACAGCCCTTGATCCGCGCAATTTGCGCGGCTACCGAACCGACCGCGCCGGCCGCCGCCGAAACAAATACGTTTTCGCCGTCCTTGAGTTCGCCGGTAATTAGCATTCCTCCCCATGCGGTAAATCCCGTGGGTCCCAACACGTGCATGTAAAGGGTTGGCGGGAGCCCAGCGGCGTCGAGACGGCCGACACCTCGCCCGTCTGATACGACGTATTCACGAAAACCCATCCCGTGTTGTACGACATCGCCTTCGCCGAAAGCTGAATGCCGGCTCGCCGTCACGACTCCGATGGTGCCGGCCCCCATGGGCTGATGAAGCGGCTGCTGACCGTTGGAAAGTCGCGGTCGCATCGCGGGATCGACGGACATGTATTGGTTTCGGATTAAGAATTCGCCTTCGGCGGGATCGTCGATCGTCGTTTCGACGATCTGGAACTGCGATGCGAGGGGAAGTCCTTCGGGACGTTCGATGAGGTGTACTTCGCGAGACGTGGCAGCCATTGGTCAATACCTCGGAGGCGGGCGAAACACAGTAGTTGGTTTCCTATTGTGGGGAAAGCTTTCAACGCTTATCTTTTAGGTACGTTGATACTGCGAAAGTGATGTTCAGATGAGGGAAATGAACGCTGCGCAAGCTGTGCGAGCGAAAACAGAGAACATAAGGAAACGAATCGACGCGTTGGAACTCGAAGGCAACGTGTCCGATTTATCGATTGATGGCTATACCGTGATCCGGGATGCAGCACCTTTATCGTTCTTCGAAGAGCTTCGCGAGAACGTTTTACGCGTCAACCGTCGTATGAAGGGTTTCCGTCGATTTCCAACGAACTTGCTCAATGAGGGAATCGTCTTCGAGCAGGCGGTCCAACTAGAGAAGTTGAATACGTTGTACGAGCTCCTACTGGGTCCTAACTTTATCGTTAGCCAAGTGTCCGCATCGGTTAAACGGTCTACGCCTAAACCCTTTGCCATCCATGCCGATATGAATGGATACGAACAACCGTTCCCCGGACACAGCGTCATTGCAACGTCGATATTTTGTTGCGATGAATTTACCGAAGACGCAGGCGCCACGCGGTTCGTACCGGGTTCGCATCACTTACGGCGACAACCGGTAGGTGGCGAAGGCGAATCCGAAGCGGTTGCAGTTACTGCACCTACTGGGTCGATCATTTTGTGGGACGGGGCCATGTGGCACGGCAATTGCCCTCGCACCCTTCCAGGTGAACGGGTCGTGCTGCACCTAACTTGTAATCGTCAAAACGTTCGACCGATCGAGAGTTATGCAGCCATCGATGCCGAAGTATTACGACGAAACCCGCCTGAATTTGCCGCGCTCCTCGGCCTTAACGATCGTTGGGAACGACGTGAGATGGTGCGCGATCGCTGATCTAGTCGATCGAATTACTGCGTCAGCTTGTACGTTACGACTGCCATCGCGACCTCATCACCTGCCTCATTGGTGACGGAGACATCGCCAGTACAGAGAGTCCCTCCGCGGCGACGCACCGTTGCGGTAGCGGTTAAATCCGAATCGACCGCAAGCTTTAGGAAATTAACGTTGAAGCCTACTGTTGCACCGATGGCGGTTTCTTTGAGGTTAGGGTCTGACCAAAACGAGGCCGTGGCAGCAACGTCAATAAGGGCGCTGATCGCTCCTCCATGAATCCGACCGATGCCGAGTTCGGCCCGATAGGGCATGCGAACGACGACGTGGTCGGGACGGTTGCTCACTAACTTTATGCCAAGGAGATTGGCAAAACTCTCTGTGGCGATACGAGCCACTCTTTGATCGTGTATCGCAGGCATGAACCTAGATTAACGCAACCCAATAACGACCAGAACTATTGGATCCATCAGCGCAGAAAACTGGATCGAAACTTGATCCCCCAGTGGTTCTCATCCAGCGTAGCGATCCACAACGTATCGAAAGTGTTATAGACCACACCATCTTCGTGGCATCGCTCCACCGTCATTGCAAGATGGACCTTGTCGTCGCCGACGTGAAACGGTTCGATCTTTGCAATGACGCTGTGGTGCCAGCCTTCGCCAGCGAGGCGCGGTTCGGCACCAGTGCTTCCTGCGGCAAACTCTTGAGCGGTATCAATGGTCCGAAAGCATCCCAACGCCAAGCGGGTATGGGGATAATTCAAGGTTCCTGCAAGTCGCTCGTGGTCCTGAGAATTAAAGGCGTCAATGAACGCATGGGCGGTGGCAATCGCGTCGGATTCAGGGCTCAATGTTGAAAACCTTGGCTGGGAAGTTGACCTCATCATAGACACAGCTAGTTCTAAAGCATACCTAAGGGCTTGGAGCTTAAGGCTCCTTCTGGTGGCGCTAGGGTGCTTGATGGGTTCTGTTTTACTGACCGGGATTGGTGGATGTGGGAAGGAGAGTAAGCCTGTGAGAGAGCCTTTACTCGAACGAGCTACTGAAGCGGGGCCAGTGAAGGGCAAGATATCGGAACCCGGTGCGATCGCATGGTTGGGAGTGCCTTTTGCTGACGTTGCTGAACGTTGGACGGTGCCGAAGCCGCCCCGTCCAAGGGCGGTACTGTTGGCGGCGACCAGTTTTCGTGAACCCCCGATTCAACTCGTTGGTGATTCCCGATCCAAACCGGTCGTGGGGTCGGAGGACTGTCTTTACGTGGACATTTATGCACCCGTTGAAGCCAGTTCCAATCAAAGATTACCCGTGATGTTCTGGATATATGGAGGGGGCCAGACCAGCGGATCCTCCCGAGTCTACGACGGGTCAAGACTGGCCGCGGAAAGTGGCGTAGTCGTGATCGCGACCAACTACCGAGTGGGCCCGTTCGGATGGTTTCATCATCCTTCCGTCATTCCCGAGGGCGCGAGTGGACATTTCGCCCTTTACGATCTCATGGCGGCGCTTGAGTGGGTGCGAAGAAATGCCGCTAGCTTTGGTGGAGATCCGTTGAATATCACGATCTTTGGCGAGTCGGCGGGCGCGCAAAACGTGCTCGCGCTTTACATGGCTCCCGCTGCCGTAGGTTTGTTCGACAAGGCGATCGTTCAGAGTGGCGGGTTCTGGAATATGAATCCGGGCCAGGCCACGAATACCGTGTCCAGCGATCCGCCAGGAACGCCGGCGAGCGCGACCGAAATCGTGATCGATCTCCTGCTCGGTGAGGGGCGAGTGCAAACTCGGGAAGCGGGTGAAGAGCTAGCCAGCCACCACGAAGAAATCGGCGAGTGGCTGCGTCAATTGCCTAACAAAACAATTCTCGAGGCGTATCGAGATAAAGGTAATTTGATGTACAACATGCCGAGCGTCGTCTACGACGGCGTATTGATGCCATCGGGGGCAAGATCTGCGGCGGCCAAACCGTTGCTTGTGGGTGCGAATCGAGACGAGCAGAAATTATTTCAGATCTACGATCCGTCTCTGGTTCGTTGGACGGGATCGAAAGCACAGATAATCGATGCTGAGCGATACGAAGCGTTTAATCGCTATTACTCGGACTGGTGGAACTTCGATGGAGTCGATCAGGTGGCGAACATGGCCACGGGACCGGTTTATGCTTATCGGTTCGACTGGGATGATCTGGGCTCGACTCCGGATCGGGACTGGCCACAAATCATGGGCGCAGCCCACGGGCTGGAAATCCCCTTCGTCTTTGGCAACTTCCGGATGGGGTTCTTACCGGAAGAGCTCTTCGATGGGCCCAATACCGCGGCAAGGATTGAACTTTCAGCTTCGATTCGATCTTATTGGACTCAGTTTGCACGCACTGGCAATCCCGGTCGTGGTCGGAACGGTGCCCTGCCCAGTTGGGAGCTTTGGAATGGTGACCAAAAACTGGTGTTCGACACGAAACCGGAAGGTGGCATTCGCATGGAATCGGCAGCGATCGATATTGACGTGGTCCACGCGGCTCTGTGGACGGATGAGCACCTGACTGATGAAGAGAAGTGCGGTGTCTACAAAGACATTACGATGTACCCAGCGTATCCGGTCGACGATCTCAAGGCGCGTGGTTGCTGGTGACGTCTGATGCGTGCAATCCATAACTAAAGTTGGATCGTCGAGAGACCAAATTACCTGTGACTAGAGACTCAAAGCGTTCGTACGACAGGCAATTGGAAGGATTGCCGGAGACACTATGAGTTTTGTCACTAAAGGTGGCGTCCATATCCATTATGACGTGTATCGAGAAAACGGCGAAAATGATCGGGCTTGGTTGACGTTTGCTCACGGCGCGGGCGGGAACGCGGCAAGCTGGTGGCAACAGGTTCCTTCTTTCTTTGATGACTACGACATTGTGACCTTTGACCATCGAGCCTTCGGACGCTCGCGATGTCGCGACGAGGATTTTCATCCCGATTTGTTCGTTGATGATTTGAGGTCCATTCTCGACGCGGAAGGTATTCACCGAACGGCGCTTTGTTGCCAGTCGATGGGAGGTCGCACAGGGCTCGATTTCGCCCTATCCCAACCGGAGCGCGTGTCGGCACTTGTCATGAGCCATACGGTGGGTGGCTTAAGTAGCGAAGCTATCGATCAAGTTCGACGCGACCACACGCGGCCGCAACCGACGCAACCGTTTGGTAGTTGGGCCGTTGCCTTGGATCTGCCTGAGGAGAATCGCCCGCTTTCGCACCTCTATAATTGCATTGGTGCGATGAACCTCGACTTTTCTCGTGTAGGTCTGGGAGGACTACGCAATCGTGGCAGAGAAATCGATCCAGCCGAAATGGAGGCCTTCGAAACGCCAACGTTGTTCGTTACCGCAGATAAGGATGTAGTCGTGCCGCCGAAGGTCGTCGAGATTGGAGCAGCGATGGTTCCTGGCGCGACACTTATCAATCTGGGTGACGCAGGCCACTCGTCGTATTTTGAGATACCCGATGAATTCAATCGTGTGGTGAGAGAATTTCTCCATCTGCATCAATAAAGGAGCAATGCAATGACACAACCCTATCCGGCACATCCCCAGTTACAAGGCAATTTTGCACCGATTCGTATGGAGGCCGATATCGATGACCTGGTTATTGAGGGAGAGCTGCCGCAATCGCTTGAAGTTGCGTATTACCGCAACGGTCCGGACCCCCAATTTCCACCGCGGGGAGAACATCATTGGTTTGTTGGGGATGGCATGTTGCACCAGTTCGTCATTGCCAATGGCAAGATGCGATACCGCAATCGGTGGTTACGTACCGTCAAGTGGCATAAGGAGCGTGACGCCGGACGGTCACTTTTCGGCGCTTTTAATCCAATGGACACCGATCCTTCGGTAGCGGGCATCGAGACCGACGGCGTGGCCAACACCAATGTGATTTGGCACGGCGGACGTCTTCTTGCCTTGGAAGAAGGGCACGCGCCCTTTGAAGTCGACTCGCAAACACTCGAATCGATCGGACCCTGGCGCTTTGACGACACGTTTGAGGGTCCGATGACCGCGCATCCAAAAATAGATCCGGTAACGGGTGAAATGATTTTTTTCGGTTACATGGTCGACGGCATGCTGGGCAAGGGCCTCTCATACCAAGTCGTCAACTCGGATGGCGTGCTGACTCGATCGGAACGATTTGAAGCACCGATTAGTAGTATGGTCCACGATTTCATGGTGACGTCAGAGCACGTTATTTTTCCTATTCTGCCGCTGACTGGGAGCATTGAAAGAGCGATGCGGGGAGAACCGGCCTTTGCCTGGGAGCCCGACAAAGGCAGCCATATTGGGGTAATGCCTCGAGATGGTTCCGTGGAAGACATACGTTGGTACGAAACCGATCCTTGTTACGTCTTTCATCCCATGAATGCGATGACGGTGGGGAATACGATCCGTGCGCACGTCATGCAGTTTGAAGAAGCGCCGCTTTTCCCGCACGCGGACGGCAGTGCGCCTGATCCGAAAAAGGCCAATGCACGGTTGTGCGAATGGGAAATCGATCTCGCTGATAATGCGCGGGCGGTCAAACGGACCTATCTGGACGACATTACTGGCGAATTTCCTAGGCTTGATGAGCGTCACGCCGGCCTCGAATATCGACACGGCTACTACGCCGCGTCGACGGGGCGTGAGGGCAGCATGGGTTTCGACGCGTTGGTGCATCACGATTTTGCACAAGGAGTCGCCACCCGTTACGAGCTCGACGACGGGGATTATTTAGGTGAACCTGTATTTGTTCCCGAGGCACAAGGTGCAGAAGAAGGTGCAGGATTTTTACTGACGCTAATTTATCGGGGTGCTGAAAACCGGAGCGATCTTGCGGTATTTGATGCGCGTGACGTAGCTCTGGGTCCAGTGGCCGTGGGACAACTCCCCCACAGGGTCCCCTACGGTTTTCACGGTAACTGGCATTATCTAAATGGCAGCTAAGAAGGAAAGGCGAAGTTTTTGGACCTGGGGCTATCAATCCGATGAACCGTCGGAGACCGAACGCCATGCCGCGGCCGAACGGATTTCTAAGCGCACGGGTCGCGCGATTGAACCCCCGCCGATTCCGGATGTTGACGCGATAGCACTGCGGTCACCTCGCGTTAAGGTGCCTGGGAAGCTGGGAGAGTTCGTGTCGACGTCGCAGGTGGAACGTATTACACACACCCACGGCGGCCACACGTTGGAACTGCTAACGGCATTGCGGGGTACATTTGACAATCCGCCCGATGCAGTCGCTCATCCGCGCGACGAGGACGAGCTAGAAGCCGTTCTTGAATGGTGCGATAACGCTGAACACGCGGTGATCCCATACGGGGGCGGCACCAGTGTCGTTTGGGGCGTTAACGCTCCGCTGGACCGAGATACTGCGGTGACCGTTGACCTTGACGAAATGAATACTGTGTTAGAGCTCGACGAAACATCCCGTGCGGGACGATTTCAGGCGGGCATGTTGGGACCCGATGTTGAAGCCGCGCTCAGGCCCCATGGATTAACACTCCGACATTTCCCCCAGAGTTTTCCATGGTCGACCGTTGGCGGATGGGTGGCAACACGATCGGGTGGCCACTACGCCACCAACCAGACACACATCGACGATTTTGTCGAATCGACTCGGATGCTAACGCCCAAGGGGTGGTTTGAATCACGACGTCTGCCAGGAAGTGGTGCCGGTCCAAGTCCTGATCGACTCGTGATTGGATCGGAGGGCACGCTTGGGCTGATCAGTGAATGCTGGCTGCGGCTGCAGAAGCGACCAATCTATCGGGCGACTGCCGGAGTTGCTTTTTCGTCTTGGGCGGAGGGTGCCGATGCTGTTCGCCATATCGTACAGACTAAACTTTGGCCTGCCAATTTGCGCATCCTCGATCCGTTGGAAGCAGCCAACGCCGCGGGTATGGATGGTGAAACTGCCCTCCTCATCATAGGCTTTGAATCGGGCGACGTGCCCCAAAGAGAAAATATAAGGGCCGCCATCAACATTGCCCGGGAATCTGGTGGGGTGGTGGATGATGACGACGTCCGCGTTGACGACGGTGTCGGGGGTGCCACGGGTCGCCAGGGAGCCGTCGGAGCGTGGCGCGACGCATTTATTGGTGTAAACGCTGGCCTAACGGCGGGGTTGGGATTGCTTTCGGATACGTTTGAAACGGCGGTTACCTGGAATCAATGGCCCGCTTTTGATGGCGAAGTTAGAGAGCGCGTGGGTCGAGCGCTGCGGGAGACGCTTGGTGACGATGCCCAACTTTCTTGTCGGTTTACCCATGTATATACCGACGGTCCTGCCCCCTACTATTCATTTAGTGGACCCGTCGAAATTGGGAGCGAAGTCGAACATTGGCAAGTCATCAAAAACGCCGCTGTGGATGCAGTCATTGATGCAGGCGGTACGGTCACCCACCACCACGCCGTGGGCCGGATGCATCGAGATGGCTGGGAACGGCAGCGACCAAAGCTTTTCGGCGACGTTCTTCGCGCGGCTAAACATTCACTGGATCCCCGCGGGATACTGAATCCAGGTGTTCTCTTCGATTCCTAATTCGCTACCGGGCTTACATCCGAGATATAGCCCATGAGTTTTGCCCGCCTCGTTGTTGATCTGGATGCGGTCTCGGCGAATTATCGTCGATTTGTCCAAGCCTCGGCGGGCGTGGCCGGGGCTGTAGTGAAAGCAAACGCCTATGGCCTGGGTATGGAGGCGGTTGTTCAACGGCTAAAAGCGGAAGGTTGCGAACATTTTTTTGTGGCGACACCAGAAGAAGGTTTTGCGCTGAGGTCAGTCATCGACGAAGGCGCCGTGTACGTATTCTCGGGGCCCCCAGATGCAGACACCGCGGCCGCTTTTGCGTCCGCGAACATTGTTCCCGTCATTAATTCATGTGAACAAATCGGACTATGGAGGCGACAAAACGGGGCGCCGGCAGCGCTGCAGGTGGATACCGGAATGCAGAGGCTCGGCTTTGACCCGAAAGAGCTCACTTCAACGCTGTTCGAAGGCATCGAGTTGGTCCTTCTGATGAGCCACCTCGCGTGCGCGGATCAGCCTGAACATCCACAGAATGAGAAGCAGGCACGTATGTTCAGCCGCGTATGCGAAGATTTTCCAGGGATAGAAACGAGCTTCGGTAATTCGGCTGGCACGCTAAATGGCATTCAATATCAAGGCGGGATAACACGGCCTGGCATTGGTTTGTACGGTGGTAACCCGTACCTCGACAAAGCTAACGATTTTGAGAACGCCGCCGTGTTTGAAGCGCAAGTGATACAACGGCGTGGCATCAACGCAGGTGATTCGGTGGGCTATGGGGCGAAATTCTTGGCGACTCGAAACGCCGAAATAGCCATTGTCGGCGTTGGGTATGCTGACGGTGTATCCCGAGTTCTTTCAGGTAACGGGGAACTCGCGTACAACGCCGCGCGTTTGCCTGTATTAGGTCGAATCGGCATGGATCTGATACACGTCGATGTGACCGAATATCCTAATATTACTGTTGGTGATTGGCTCGAAGTGTTCGGGGCCACGGTAACGTTGGATGAAGTGGCTGAGGGGACGGGGACGACTGGGTATGAAATTCTTTCCCGCATAGGGGCACGGGTTTCGCGCATATACGTGTAGTCTTTAATATCACGTTTCGGAAAAGTTAATTAGTTGGGGGATGAGATGGCATCGATCAATAAGAATGGCGTACTCGCTGGAAAGGTTGCAGTAGTTACGGGTGCTAGTCGGGGCATCGGCGAAGCTATCGCGGTACGGTTTGCCATGGAAGGCGCTCGGGTGGTCGTGTCCGCGCGCACGGTTGAGGAAGCGGACCACTTTTTGCCCGGCACCATTAAAGCAACGGTGAAAAAGATCGCCGATGCCGGCGGTGAGGCCATTGCCATCAAAACCGATTTGGCGGTCGCTGAGGACAGAAGGAATCTCATTGCGGAAACCCGGGAGCGTTTTGGCCCCGTTGATATCCTCGTTAACAACGCGGCGGTGACTTGGTTCGTTCCTGTCCACGATTTTTCGGAGAAGCGGTTTCGGACCATGATGGACGTTCAAGTGTGGGCGCCGTTCGAACTCGCTCAGGCGTGTTTGCCTTCAATGCTAGAGCAAGGAGGCGGCTGGATTTTGAACGTTTCCTCGCATGCCGCGATTCATCCGCAAGCACAAGCCCCTGGCGGACATGGCGGCACCGTCTACGGCATGTGCAAAGCCGCACTCGAGCGGTTTACGACCGGGCTCGCGCAAGAAGTCTACGGTGCAGGTATTGGTGTAAACGTGATTTCTCCGGGGCTTGTGGCGACACCGGGTGTGGTACACCACAGGCTGATTAATGAAAACAATAAGGACCGGGTAACGCCCGTGGAGCATATGGCAGAAGCCTGTCTGCGGTTATGCCATGGAGATGCTAAGAGTCTGACAGGACGAATCGATTATGCGGATCAAGTCATCGAAGAATTCGCGCTTGAACCTGTAGATCTGATTTGAACTGAACTGCGCAATTCGACCGATATGGCTTGAGATCCTGGTTCCGTCGATAAGATGTCGGGCAACGAGTTTGTTGGATGGAATCAACTTGTTGTTCCGTCGTGAGAGACGCTGCCAGCGAGTTTTTGTGGCCGAGCGCATTACAATAGGGTTGAAAAAGGGAGAGTAAAAAACGTGAGCGACCCCCTTCATAACGAGTTGGCACCTGATTCAATTGAAGCCCGCGATCTGCGGCACTTGTTGCATCCGAACACGAACCTAGGCGAGCTGCAGCATCAAGGCCCGGCGGTGCATTCCGAAGCCAAAGGGGTTTACCTTTGGGACAACCGCGGCAAGCAGTACTTGGAAGGAATGGCCGGCCTCTGGTGCACGGCACTGGGGTATGGAGTTGAAGAACTAGCCGACGCCGCGAGCGAACAACTGAAAAAGCTGTCCTATTCCCAGCTTTTCGGTGGGAAGACCAACGAGCCGAGTGTGCTCCTGGCTGAAAAGTTGATGGAGATTGTGCCTATTGAAGGCGGACGCGTTTTTTTTGGCCTCACAGGCTCTGACGCGAATGACACCCAAGTAAAGCTCATGTGGTATTACCACAATCTCATTGGTCGATCAGAAAAGAAAAAAATTATTTCCCGTTGGAGCGGGTATCACGGCGTGACGGTGGCGAGTGGAAGCCTTACCGGCTTACCACCTTTTCACAAATCCTTCGATCTGCCGATTCAAGGCATTCTCCACACGGAATCGCCCCACTACTATCGGGAAGCTCACGAAGGAGAGACGGAGGACCAGTTCACCACACGATTAGCCAACAGCCTAACGGACCTGATTGAGGACGAAGGACCTGAAACCATCGCGGCGTTTATCGCAGAACCGGTATTAGGGGCAGGTGGAGTGATTGTCCCGCCGGACAGTTATTACGAAAAGATACAAGCGGTTCTAGAGCGCTATGGGGTGATGTTTATCGATGATGAAGTCATTTGTGGTTTTGGCCGGACCGGCAATCCATTTGGTTGCCAAACCATGGGGATAAAGCCTACAACGATGAGTGTGGCCAAGGCGCTTTCGTCAGCCTATCTTCCGATTAGCGCCGTCATCATCCCTGATTCGATGTACCAGCCGTTTGTCGACGCCAGTTCGGACTTAGGTAATTTTGCACACGGTTTCACGTATTCGGGCCACCCGGTCTGTGCGGCGGTTGCATTGCGAAATTTGGAACTCATAGAAGAACAGCAGGTGTTTGCTCATGCGGCGAAGATGGGTGAGGTATTCCAATCGCGGCTCAACCAGTACGGTGAACATCCTCTGGTAGGAAATACCCGAGGCGCTGGCTTGATTGGAGCGGTGGAACTCGTAGCGGACAGAGAGACGGGTAAGAAATTTGATGGGGCGCATGGGGTCGGCGCCTTCTGTATGAATCGCTGTCTAGAGCATGGGCTCATCGTGCGCTCCCTTGGCGACACGATTGCTTTTTGCCCGCCACTTATCATCGACGATACGCAGATCGATGAGCTGTTCGGCAAATTCGAGCAAGCGCTTACCGACACCTTGGCTTATGTAAACTCGCTTGATTGAAAATCTTTAAAAGGGATGTTAACCACGCACAGTTAGCTCATCCGGTCCTTTGATATGGATCGGGCGGGCACAAAATTCCTCGACGAGCATCGCATCCATGATGTCGGGATCTCGAGTGTTCACCCACGTTCTCGCGTCGTCAGCGGTTCGGCAAGCCAGATGGCCTACGGTGGGGTCGTCTCCATTGAACATGACGGTATACGATTCGATGGTCGCGTCACCCACGAAATCCGCTAAGCATTTGCGAGATGGAAGTGCGTTGATGTCCGGTTGAACGTTTTCTACAGAAAAATCGCGGCTCGGGGCTTCGCTGCCGTAGATGCCGTGCGCGTGCTTGTATAGATTTCCACCGTTGGCTGTGATGAGCGCTCGAGCACCTCGTTTTTCACGTAATAGCTCGACGGTTCGTGCAATGCTGTGCATGACGTAGTTATTCAAGGGGCCGCCGCCAAAAGTCAAACCACCAGTAACCGTCAGGTCCCGTTCTTCGTCGAAGCCGTATTCCTTGGCCGCAATCTGCACAGCCGAAGGAAAACAACTGTAGAGATCGACGAAGTCAAGCTCGTCTATGGTCGTCTCGGTGAGTTCAAGGAGACGGCGGCCGATTAGTCGGATCCCGGGTGACGAATAAAAGTTGTCGCGTACAGAAGCAGAAAAGTGGTCGTAGCCGACGACTCCGGCGTAAGGATAAATCCAACGGTCTTCGGCTATACCCAGTGAGCGTGCTTTGGATGCCGAACACATAATTAACGCAGCGCCCATATCAACTGACATGTTGGCATTCATGAATTTGGTGTATGGGAAACTAATTCGTCGATTGGTTTGCGAGGGTGTTCGGATCTCCTCGGCCGTCATATCGTGTTGGACCCACGCGTTGGGGTTGCGTTGGGCGACATCGTTAAAGCGTGACCACAATGCGGAAACCCGTTCGGCATGTTGATCAATGGATTCCCCCCGGTCTTTACGAATTGCGTTGTCGTACATTGGATAAATCTGGATCGCACTCATGATTCCTCGAGCACGCTCAAATTCATGATGTTCGGGCTGCTGTAACGCGCCAATTACATGATCGTACTTGCCGGGAGCGCTTGTTTCCGTGAGGGCTACGCCTGCTTTCCGTGCTTTACCCGCGCTGTTCCCATTTTCCGCGCCTGTGATAACGGCCAGGTCCAAGCCTTCATGGAGAATTGCCGCGGCAGTTTCGTTGATTAAGACTTGGTTTTGATTGCCGCCGATAAGGGTACCGACGGTTTCAGCGCCAACGGCACCGATACGTTCTGCAATGAGTTTTGCCGGGTTTTCATAGCTCCATATCCCGCGGACTACTCGGACCGATTGAGCGTGACTGAGTAAGTTTCCGACGCCCGTGTCTTCTTCGGCCCTAAGAACGGCTGCCATCATCATTTGCAGCGGTTCTTTGGCGTCCCCCAATTTTTCGAGTCGATTAAGAACCTGACCCGCGCCCACGAGTACTGGTGTTCTTGGGTTGAGCACTCGTTAATCCGGTAAGCCCAAAATGCGTTTTGCGATGATGTTGCGCTGAACTTCAGAACTTCCACCCTCGATGGAGTTGGCTTTAGAGCGCAGCCAGCCCCGAGTATTAGCTCGCTCGCTAGGTTCGAACCCGTCTCCCGCCCAGCCCAACCCCTTGGATCCCATGATGGAAACCACGAGGTCACTCCTGCGCATATTTTGCTCGGTCCCGTATAGCTTAAAGAACGAGGATAGGAATGTTGGCGCTTGATTATTCGCAGCTTCGTCGGCCGCGCGACGCATGGTTAGCTGGTAGGCGCGTTGATCCATGTTGTAAGCGACCACGCTGGTGCGTACCGCCGAGTCACTGATCCGGCCGTTTATACGGCCGGCATACGACACCGCTAGTTCATCGAGGGTAGTAACCTTTTGGCGAGCACCGCCAACACCACCGATTGAGCTACGCTCGTACTGAAGTAACCGTTTTCCAACGGTCCAACCCTGCCCCGGCGCACCAATAAGAAATCGTTTGGGTACCCGGACGTCGTCAAAAAAGGTCTGACAAAATTCGGACGATCCGCTGATTAGTTCAATGGGAGTAATGGAAACGCCCCGCGTGTCCATATCGAAGACGATGAAGGAAATCCCTTCTTGTTTGGTTGCATTTGGATCCGTACGAACCAAACAAAAAATCCAATCTGCTTGGTCGGCACCGGAGGTCCAGATTTTCGATCCATTGATGATGTAGTCGTCGCCGTCTTCGACAGCTTTCGTTTGCAGACTCGCAAGATCCGAACCTGCACCTGGTTCACTGTATCCCTGACACCACTTGATTTCACCGCTGACGATAGGCGGTAAATGCTCGAGGCACTGTTCGTGGGTACCGAATTCAAGAATGGCGGGTCCGATCATGGTCAATCCGTGACCACCCAAGGGCGAGCGTGCGTTGATACGGCGCATTTCGTCCATGAGGATTTGATTTTCCTCCTGGATTAGGCCACCTCCCCCATACTCCGTTGGCCAAGTCGGGGCAGTCCAGCCGCGTTCTGCCATTCGATCCAGCCAAAGCCTCGATTCGGGGTTGATGTATTTGGCGCGTCGGCCACCGCTGATGTATTCGCCTACCGGCGTCCGCATACTTTCGGGACAGTTCTGGTCTAACCAGTCACGTGCCTCTTCACGAAAACCCATATTGTCCCCGTTACCGCTGAAACGCTGACATTGTAACGCCGAAACAACAACTGTCAGTGAGCCGGTTTGCCAGCGCGGGTTGCAGTTGCGAAACTCGAAGGATATCGGGGGAGATGGTGGCGTAGATGCTAACGGATTTCGACTTTGGTCTCGGAGAAACGGTCGACATGCTGCGGGGTTCGGTCCGCGATTTTTGCGAGCGCGAAATTGTTCCCATTGCTGCACACGTTGATCAAACAAACAAATTTCCTCGCCAGCTATGGCCGCTTCTAGGCGAGCTCGGGGTGCTTGGTGTTACTGCTGAAGAAAAATACGGTGGTGCGGGCCTCGGTTATTTGGCGCATTGCGTAGTGATGGAGGAAATCAGTCGCGCATCTGCGGCGGTTGGCCTGTCGTACGGTGCGCATTCGAATTTGTGTATCAATCAGTTGTGTCGGTTTGGAACAGATGAACAAAAGCAGAAATTCTTGCCGGATCTCGTCTCCGGAACGTCTCTTGGGGCGCTAGCGATGAGTGAGTCGGAGGCGGGCTCCGATGTCATGAATATGCGTCTCAGCGCGGAGGATCGCGGTGACTATTATCTGCTAAACGGTCGCAAGATGTGGATTACCAATGGTCCGGATGCCGACGTCGTGATTGTTTACGCTACGTTGGATCCCGAAGCGGGAGCTGAGGGCATCACGTCGTTTATTGTTGAGAAAGGCATGCCCGGGTACGAGCCACAATCTAAACTCGACAAACTAGGGATGCGTGGTTCTGACACTGCCGAGCTGGTCTTTACCAACGTGCAGGTTCCTAAGTCGCTTGTGCTCGGAGTAGCTGGCGGTGGAGCTAGCGTTCTTATGAGTGGTTTGGATTACGAACGCGTTGTTCTCGCGGCGGGCCCTCTCGGCATCATGCGAGCTTGCCTGGATATCGTTCTCCCGTATGTCCACGAACGGAGACAATTTGGTCACCCTATTGGAACGTTTCAGCTGATGCAGGGGAAAATCGCTGATATGTACACCACCCTCAATGCCTGCCGGGCATACGTCTACGCCGTGGCCAAAGCATGTGACGGTGGTCGGACGACACGGTTCGATGCCGCCGGTTGCATTCTTTATGCGGCGGAGAAAGCGACTCAAGTTGCGTTGGATGCTATCCAGGCCCTAGGAGGTAACGGGTACACTAACGAATATTCAACGGGTCGCTTGTTACGTGATGCGAAGTTGTATGAGATTGGCGCTGGAACCAGCGAGATTCGCAGAATGTTGATCGGTAGGGAGCTTTTCGACGCATCAAACTAAGTGTGGACAGCGTCGAGTCGAGGTAGGCTTGGCCGGCGTCCGGCAGGGGACTTTATCGTGGTCTTTTTGGATGAACGATCGGTGTGACGATGGGTAAAATTTGTCTCGTCACGATTTGGGTCGACCGTTGATGCGATACGTTTCTACACGCGGCGGCATGGATCCTGTAACGTTTCAGGAAGCTGTGATCATAGGCCAGGCACCCGATGGTGGGCTGCTTTTGCCCGAGTTTCTGCCTGATATTTCGTCCGATTTGGAGCGTTGGCGAGAACTCGCGTTTGAAGACCTCGCTTTCGAAGTTGTTCGACTTTTTGCCGACGATATTGATGACGCATCGCTTAGAAACATATTTAAGGACGCCTTCGAGACGTTTGCATGTGATGACACGATTAACCTTGTCCAACTCGACGGTCTTAACATATTGGAGCTATTTCACGGGCCTACACTTGCGTTCAAAGACGTGGCGCTCCAGGTCCTGGGGCGCTTGTTCGAGCACATTTTGGGCCAACGGTCGGGCAGTTTGAACATTCTAGGGGCGACGAGCGGGGACACCGGAAGCGCGGCGATAGCGGGTGTTCGCGGTCGACGCAATATCGATATTTTCGTTCTATTTCCCGACGGCCGAACTAGCTTGATGCAAGAACTGCAAATGACGACGGTAATGGATAGCAATGTCCACTGCCTTGGCATTAAAGGCACATTCGACGACTGCCAGGAGCTTATGAAGAGCATTTTCAATGACTTGGCGTTTAAAGAAGAATACAGACTAGGAGCAGTCAATTCGGTGAATTGGGCGCGCGTCGTGACGCAGGTCGTGTATTACATCTACGCGGCACTGAAGTTCAAGGAGCCTGTATCTTTCAGCGTACCCACCGGTAATTTTGGCAACGTGTTCGCCGGTTATCTTGCTCGATCGATGGGCGTTCCCATTGACCGACTGATACTTGCAACCAACGAAAACGACATCCTTGCACGATTCTTTAAAACAGGTAATTACGCGCGTGGAGTGGTCAAACATACTCTTAGTCCATCGATGGATATTCAGGTCGCGAGTAATTTTGAGCGGTTCTTGTACCTGCATTTCAACCGAGATTCAGAACGCTTGATCGAGTTTATAGAGACCTTTGCTAGGGAAGGTTCGGCCAAAGTCAACTATGTGGACTCGGTGGATCCGCTATTTTTAGCCACTAGCATTGGCACCGAAGAAACCATGGAGACGATTAAATCGATGTATGCGTCATACGAATACGTGCTAGATCCGCACAGCGCGGTTGGCGTTGCCGCCGCGTCCCATTTCAAATTGAGTAGTCCTGTCATATCACTTGCCACAGCCCATCCCGCGAAATTTCCAGATACTGTAAATAAAGCCGTTGGTAAGCACGTGGCTACCCACGCAAAACTCGAAGGACTGGCCTCGCACGCGACTCGGAAGACGGTGTTGGCCGCTGATGAGCACGCAGTGAAAAATTACTTGAGGGACAACGTCCGTTAAGAAAGTCGCAGGTTGCTTGAGCTACGAGTGCTAGAGCAGGGCGATTGTCCCTACCAGTGATGGTAAATCGGTGACGGTCGCGTGCGCGGGTACACGGTCCGTTTTACCGTGGAAATTGACCCAAATGGAATGCATACCGACACGATTGGCGCCTTCAATATCATCGATCGGGTGGTCGCCAACGTGAACCGCGTGATCGGGTGAAACGTCTGCACGACTCATCGCTTCCAAAAACATTTCGGGGCTCGGCTTGCTGGAGCCGACGTCAGCTGCCGAAATCGCGAAGGAAAAATATGAACCCAAGCCCACCGTTTGAATATCCGCATTCCCATTCGTGAGTGCCGCCAGTTGATAACGTTGTGAGAGGGCACTGAGTGTGTTTTGGGCGCCATCGAAAAACGTAATCGTATTGCGCCAACGTATAAAAACCGCGAACGCCTCTTGTGCGTTTGCATCCGCTTCTGAGCGCCCTAAACCGCACTGTTCGAATGCGTGACGCATCATATGAATCCGCAATGCCGAAACGTCGTGTCGTATATCCGGGCTCTCTTTCAACACCAGATTTCGGAGGGATGCCGCATTGTCGGGGTTCATGTAACTGGTGAACTCCGGAACACGCGGATGTATCCACTTATGCATTTCCTTTTCGGCCCGGCGAATAACGCTTTCCACATCCCAAAGGGTGTTATCCAAATCAAAGGTCACCAAACAGATCGTCATTTGCCACTACCCGCTTTACCCCGTGCTCGAGGATGAGAAACGTCGTAAACCTTGGCGAGATATTGGAAGTCCAGATGCGTATAGATTTGCGTTGTCGAAATATCTGAATGGCCTAATAGTTCCTGGACCGCGCGCAAATCGCCACTTGACTCTAGCAAGTGGCTAGCGAAGCTGTGCCTCAACAGATGCGGATGGATCGAATCAACCCCCAGTGCTTTCATTCCTGCACGTTTAACGCGGAGCTGAACTGTGCGAGGACTAATGCGTCGATCACTGCGTCCGATAAAAAGCGGGTCCTCGGGTTTGTGATCGGATCGGGTGGCCAACCATGCCTCAAGTGCCGTAACGGTATGCGAACCGAGGGGCACGATTCGAGTTTTACGCCCTTTCCCCAATACGCGAGCGGTACCGTTGGCGAGATCCAGATCCTTGATATCAAGTCCAACCAGCTCGGCGAGACGAATACCGCTGCCATAGAATAATTCCAGTAGGGCGCGATCCCTCTTTTCGATCGGGGTCGTAGGTTCTCCAACAAGCAGTTGGGCGGCCTGATCAGTATCAAGGGTTCGCGGAAGTTTTTTTGCGATTTTTGGCGCGCTGACACCCGCGGCAGGGTTGTTGGCTACGAGACCCTTTCGCACCAAGTACACGAAGAAAGATCGCAGACAGGAGAGAGCTCTTCGTATCGAACGTGGAGACAACCCCTTTTGATTTAGCCGAGCAATGTGGTTCTTTATATCAGCAGACCTGATTGCGTCGATGGACAATGATGGATTGGCTAGAAAAAAATTCTTAAGGTCGCGGGAATAAGCATGTACGGTATTGGGGGAAACGCGGCGCTCGACCGTAAGGTGCCGGAAATAATCGTCCAGTAGTAGGCTAACGTCCGACACCATGTCCGATCTCTATTAGATCACTCGCTTCACGGTGCGACTCAATACATCGCTAATGTATTCAAGAAACAGAGTCCCCTTCTCGGGTACGAAACGCCGGGGATCGCTAGAACCAATCGCGAGAACTGCTTCGAGGCCCGTTAGCCGCATGGGGACGAGCGCGACGGAACCTGGTTCAGTTAGCTGAGAGTCGGCGAATAGTGCGCCGTATTCTCTGGGCCGATAAATTCCGCACACGGGCTCAGGTTGGTTGAACAAACGTGGGATGGGCGGCTCATCTTTCGTGGCGACACCAACTACGTGTTGGTAGGCCGCTGGCGCTTTCCAGCCGAGCACATAACAAAGCCCGTGATTCGCGTCGAATCCATCGATCAACCTCGTTGCGAGAACCTTGTTGAGCGTCTTTAGATCGACGGCGTCCATCAGAGATAGCGTCAGCGTACGTGTCTTAAGGAAAACGTCGTTATTAACGCCGGCATTACTGACGAGTTCGTTCAAACGTTTCTTCAAGTCAATATTGCGCTCTCGCAACAGAGATACTTGACGCTCGACAAGCGACGTTGCTGGCCCCGATTCGTGAGGCAGTTGGAGCTTTGAAATTATTTCAGGGTGCCGCTCAAAGAACTCGCGCTCGTTCTCCAAGTATGCGAGCACCGCATCGTCGTCAATAATAGGGCCGTCGGTGGTTGTCGTCATATTCGCAGTTCGCCGTCATATACCCAAGTAGCCGGGCCGGTCATTTCAACGATGGAGCTTTCACCGTGCCACATGACGCGTACTTTACCCCCTGGTAAAGATACTTTGACCCGATCGGCCAATCTTCCGAGTAGATGCCCTGCGACAACCCCGGCACAAGCTCCCGTGCCGCAAGCAAGCGTTTCACCGACTCCGCGTTCAACTACGCGGAGGCGCACAAAATGGCGATCTACGATCTGCATAAAACCGACATTGACGCCCTCCGGGAATCGCTCGTCGATTTGTAACTCATGTGCCCATTCCGCGACCGGCGTGTCGTTGACGTCGTCGACGATAACCACAGCGTGTGGGTTTCCCATCGATACCGGGATAACCTCGACTTCCCGGGATCCGATGTTGAACGTGTATTTAACGGCTGGTTCATCGGTGAGAAACGGAATTGCTGACGGTTTATTACAGGGGACGCCCATGTCCACGCGAACAACACTAGTACTCGGCGCGTCCGTGGCATCGTCCAAGATCAACGTGTTAATCGTCCCACCAGGGGTATCGATACGGAGCGACTTTTTGATCGTCAGTCCCGCGTGAGTCACGTATTTAGCGATGCAGCGAGCACCGTTTCCGCATTGTTGTGCTTCTGTGCCGTCAACATTAAAAATTTGATAGCGGAAATCTGTCTCGGGATTTAATGGGGGATGGACGACTAGAAGCTGATCGAAACCGACCCCAGTCCGACGGTCGCCCCAGGTCCGGATAAGATCTGACGTGAGCTTGAAATTCTGGGTAACGAGTTCGAGGACCAGAAAGTCGTTTCCTAACCCATGCATTTTCGTAAATTTAAGTTGCACGACCCAATCTCAATACGATCGTAAAATCCGTTCGTGTCGCAGCAGGTCGCTGATGGATTCCCTGTCGCGAACAAGGTGCATGTCATTTCTGCAGATCATTACTTCGGCCGATCGCGTACGCGTATTGTAGTTTGAAGACTGGACAAAACCGTATGCACCCGCCGAAAGTATTGCCAATAAAGAACCCTCAGACAAATCTAGGTCGCGCTGTAACGCCAGAAAATCGCCCGACTCACAAATGGGGCCAACGATATCCCACTGGCAGCTGTTTTTGCCGTCACGGTCAACTGAGACGACTTGGTGATACGCCTGATAAAGAGCCGGTCGAATGAGGTCATTCATCGCCGCGTCCACGACTGCATAATTTGGTTGATCAGGCACGCCCGAGGGTTTGAGGTACTCGACACGAGTCAGTAATAGACCGGCTTCGGCGACTAGATAACGACCGGGTTCAATCAGCAATTCGACGCTGAGTCCCTTCAGCTTTTCGGATATGGCTGCCGCGTAAGCGCCCACGTCAAGCTCAACTTCATTAGCGTAACTAATTCCGAGTCCGCCGCCTAAATCGAGGTGTTCCACATCAATTCCTTCACCGGATAATTGATGCGTGAGTTTGATCAGGTGATCCAATGCCTCGATGAAAGGCGCTGTCTGATTGATTTGGGAACCAATGTGGCAACCTAGACCCAAGATTTCTAGGTTCTGCGACTGGTGCGCATGGCGACACATTTCGAGTGCCTCTGGTTCTGCGACACCAAACTTATTTTGTCTCAACCCCGTCGATAGATAGGGATGTGTGTTCACATCGACGTCGGGATTGAGCCGGACGGATACGGGCGCTATTTTGCCGAGAAGATTGGCTCGCGTTTCAATCCTTTCTAATTCGGCGGTACTTTCCATGTTCATGCACCCGATCCCTGCCTTTAGGGCAAAGTCGATTTCTGACACACTTTTGCCGACGCCGGAAAAGATCGCTCGGGACGGCGAAATATCGGCGACCATGAGGCGCTCTAATTCCCCTCCTGACACGATGTCGAAATTTGAGCCGAGCTGGTTCAAGTGATGGAGTATTGCGAGATTGCTATTGGCCTTCATCGCATAACAGATTCGGTGCCTTGTATTTTTAAGGGCACCCACAAGCTCCTGGTATCGAGCTTCGATAGCATCCCAACTGTAGACATACGTTGGGGTGCCAAAGCGGGCTGCGACCTGGTCCAGCCTTACGCTATCTAAAGAAAGGATTCCATCCTTTCGGTCAAGGGACATAACTATCCGTGAGCACGATCTCGTCAGGTAGGGTCAGGGGACCTTTTTGGCCACAGGTGGCGACCAGTAAGCAGGCGGCAGCGATCAGAAGAAGGCGCATTTCAAACATCCAGAGCCAAAAAGGCGCGGAAGTATAGGCGCAGCAGCGTTGTGTGGCGAATCCGGCTGGAAAGCGTCAGAGCCTTTTTCTCGCGTTGTGTATGGCTACTGTTACGGCCTCGGGAGCCGTACCGCCAACGTGGTTACGTGCGGCGATCGACCCTTCCAAAGTCAGCGATTCGTAAACGTCTGCTTCGATGGTTTCAGAAAACTTCTGTAGTTGGGAAAGCTTGATCTCATGGATAGCGAGTCCTTTTTCCGACGCGTGGGCAACTGCCTGGCCGACGATCGCGTGAGCATCCCTGAAAGGAACGTCTTTTCGGACGAGGTAATCCGCCAGGTCTGTCGCGGTGGCGAAGCCCTTTTCAGCGAACGCGTACATTCGCTCCGCTCTGGGCGACATTGTGGCAATGATTTCACCCATTGCGAAAAGGCAATCTCGAAGCGTGTCCGCAGTGTCAAAAAGGGCTTCTTTGTCTTCTTGATTATCCCTGTTATACGCCAAAGGCTGGCTTTTCATCAATACCATTAAGCTGGAAAGATTACCGACAATTCTTCCCGTTTTCCCACGTATGAGTTCCGGGACGTCCGGGTTCTTTTTTTGCGGCATGATGCTTGAACCTGTGCAAAAACTGTCCGGTAACTCAATAAAATCGAATGCGGGAGAATTCCACGCGACGAGTTCTTCGCACCAACGCGACAGGTGTAACATAGTCATGCTCGCTATCGCAGCAAACTCGAGAGCGAAATCACGATCGCTCACGGCGTCAAGAGAGTTCTGTGCAATGCCCTCAAACTCTAACTTCTTGGCGGTAAATTCGCGGTCAATTGGAAAGCTGGTTCCTGCTAAAGCAGCACTGCCAAGAGGAGAGATATTCACTCGGTGACGACATTCTAAGAATCGTTCTCGATCCCGATGTAACATTTCGAACCAGGCCAATAGGTGGTGCCCGAAAGTGATTGGCTGGGCAATCTGCAAGTGCGTAAAACCCGGCATGATGGTGTTGACGTGACGTTCAGCCTTCTCCAACAGATGCCTAAGGATGACCGTTTGTTCGGCGATGATCTGATCGATTTGATCGCGGGTCCAAAGGCGCATATCGGTCGCGACTTGGTCGTTGCGGGAACGGCCGGTATGGAGCTTTTTCCCTGGCTCGCCGATAAGCTCGACCAAGCGGGCTTCAATGTTCATGTGCACATCTTCGAGGGCGATTGACCAGTTGAAATTGTCGGCCTCAATTTCCTCGCGAATTTTGTTCAACCCATCATCAATGGCTCCGAATTCCGAATCAGTCAGAACGCCGATCTTCGAGAGCATCTCCGCGTGGGCTTGTGAACCTAAAATGTCGTACGCATATAACCGTTGGTCGATTTCGACCGATGCAGAAAAACGTTCTACGAATTCATTGGTGGGCTCGGAAAAACGTCCGCCCCATGGTTTGGAAGGAATTTTGGCCATTGCACAAAGCGGGGCTGAGAAGAAGCGGGATTATAGCAACGTCGGGTGAGCTAAGGTTTTTTGTGTCTGTCAACAAAATATCGGTGGTTGGACCCCGTCAAGCCCGTGCCCGTCGTAGATATACGTTATTTTTTCAGGCATCGCGTTCGGAAGCACTTCGCAACAATGCGTGGTCACTGTATCGTCGAATAATCAAGTGAGCTGAGTTAACTGGAATTTCTTTTTAGATGGGTACCGGGAGTGATCAATAAATGAGGCCGAACGGATACCTTCACGTTCAATGAAGAAAATTCGTATCGCAACAAGAAAAAGCAAGCTCGCGCTATGGCAGGCTAGGCACGTTGGTTCTCTGATATCGGAAAACGATAGCGAGCTAGATATCGAAATTGTTGGTTATACAACCGAGGGCGACAATCGCCAGCATGAGCGTCTAGAAGACATTGGCGGGAAGGGTCTTTTCACGCAAGAATTGGAACGCCGTTTGCTTGATCAACAGGTCGACCTGGCGGTGCACAGTATGAAAGATGTTCCCGCAATTCTGAGCGACTCGTTTGGTATTGTGGTCGCGGGAGAGCGGGGGGACGTTCGTGACGCGTTAATTGGTGCCGATAGCATCCTAGCGCTACCTAAGGGTAGCCGGGTCGGTTCATCTAGTGGACGACGGGCCGCGCAGCTGGTGCGGCAGAATCGAGATTTGGATGTTGTCCCTGTTCGTGGAAATGTCGAGACTCGGCTGGAAAAGCTTCGACACGGCGAATTCGATGCCCTAATACTCGCGTGTGCGGGGCTCGACCGCCTCGGTCTAGGAGCCGAGGTAGGGCAGCGATTGGATGTCGACTTCTGCGTTCCGGCCGCTGGCCAAGGCGCCTTGGCCGTTGAGTTTTTGTGTGAACGCGAAGACATCGCCGCAATCGGTCGTTCATTGCGCATTGATACCGTCGCGCATGCCGTCGAAGCCGAGAGATTGGTGGTTAAACGATTGGGCGCTGATTGCAATATGCCCCTTGGTGTTTATTGTCGACCGCTGGAAGCAGGATACCACCTTACCGCGATACTTCTGACCGAGACGGGAGACCGCTGCTTGCGGGTTGAGAAAAAGGGCAAAGACGGCAGCGATTTGGCCGAAGACGCTGCCGAAACGTTGCTGGCTCTGGGCGCACGGGAGTTAATTGACATCGAATGACTTGTGTTTGGATCACACGTTCCGAGCCAGGTGCTTCGCGTTTGGAGCAGGCATTAACAGTTGCCGGGTATCAATCGATAAAGGCTCCCGTCGTGACAACCGAAATAGTGGAAGAAGGTGGGCCGTCCGAGCAGTTCGATGTCACGATCTTTGTATCCGAGCATGCGGCGAAACATGCGATACGACAAAAGTGGAGTTCTATTGGTTCAGTGGTAGCGGTCGGGCAAACCACAGCAGAGGCGCTTCGATCGATAGGGCTTAAGCCCGCTCAGGCACCGCAGGCCTCTTCCGAGGGGATTTTGGAACTGCTCCAACAGCAATACCCCGATGCACGAAGTGTACTCATTGTGGCGGGCGCAGATGGACGGACGGACTTAGCCAAGTGGCTTATAGATAAAGGTGTTCGCGTGTGGACATGGATTACGTACCGCCGCATTCTGCTCCAACCGGTCGTGGACATTGGTACGTGTGATGTCGTTGTCGCCGGTAGTGCTGACGGATTATCAAGAATCGCTGAGTTATGTTTTTCGCACCCGAATTTTGATCGAGGTCGATTGTCAATTTTGGTGCCTTCAAATCGTGTCGCTAAAGTCGCCGGTTCTTTTGGCTTCAAGAATATATTCAATAGCGATGGCGCCAACCCTGAGGCGGTCGTCGCGACGCTTAGGGATCGAGCACTTTGACCGGGGTTCTATCGCCCACCCTTCATCGACGAAAAGAACTCCTCGTTGGTCTTCGTATCTTTCAGCTTGTCGACCATGAATTCGATGGCGGCAATGTCGTCCATATCGTGCAGAAGTTTTCTTAGTATCCATACACGTTGGAGTTCGTCTTCGTCCATGAGCAATTCTTCTCGGCGTGTTCCTGAACGACGGATGTTAATAGCGGGATAGACGCGTTTTTCTGCGATCTTCCGTTCGAGGTGAAGTTCCATGTTCCCGGTACCTTTGAATTCTTCGTAGATGACCTCATCCATTTTTGAGCCAGTTTCCACGATCGCAGTGGCGACAATGGTTAGGCTTCCACCCTCTTCGAGGTTCCGAGCGGCACCATAAAATCTTTTCGGCCTTTCGAGTGCGTGTGCGTCAACACCCCCGGTAAGTACTTTTCCCGAAGACGGCACAATGGTGTTGTAAGCTCGGGCAAGTCGGGTAATCGAATCAAGCAGGATCACAACGTTTTTCTTGTGTTCAACCAGACGTTTGGCTTTTTCGATGACCATTTCCGCGACCTGTACATGCCGCGATGGTGGCTCGTCGAAGGTACTGGCGACGACCTCCCCTTGCACTAGACGCTGCATCTCTGTCACTTCCTCGGGCCGTTCGTCGATCAAGAGCACAATCATTATGGCCTCGGGATCGTTGGACGTGACCGACTGTGCGATTGCCTGCAACATAAGTGTTTTACCGGCCTTTGGTGGGGACACGATCAGGGCTCTTTGGCCTTTGCCGATAGGCGCGATTAGATCGACGATTCGCCCAGACAGATCCTCAGTACTGCCATTACCCCGTTCGAGGTTGAAACGCTCATCGGGAAACAGCGGTGTTAAGTTTTCAAAGAGTATCTGATGTTTTTTTGCGTTGGGCTCACTTAGGTTGATTTCGTCAACTTTGAGCAGTGCGAAATAGCGCTCCCCATCTTTAGGCGGCCGTATCTTTCCCGAAATACTATCGCCAGTTCGCAGATTGAAACGACGGATCTGGCTGTGCGAAACGTAGATGTCATCTGGTCCGGCCAAATAGCTCGTATCGTGTGAGCGGAGAAAACCGAACCCATCCGATAGTATTTCGAGGGTTCCGTTTCCATAGATATCGACGCCATTCTTAGCCTGTTTGCGCAGGATTGCAGCGATGACTTCTTGTTTCCTTGAGCGAGCTAAATTTTCAAGGCCCATTTCATGGGCCATTTCGACAAGCTCGGCGACGGGTTTTCTTTTCAAGTCTGTTAGGTTCATTGCACGTTATTCATCGGTGTTGTGTTTCGCGTTTTCACTTATACGCACGCCTCCTCTCCTGGTCGGTAGCAAACGATTGCGGATGCCTGGGGCACCGGAAAAAAAAAAGAGAGATTCGGCAACTGAACTAGTCGTCAGGCTTCGAATGTACCATCGCGTCGACGCCTACGTCTAGCATTTTTAAATGGCTTAGTGCGGCCGTATCACACGGCGATATGAACGTATTCCTGCCCCGGAGCGGGTCCCGAGCCACAGTCCTAATGGACTGTGCTTGCGATTAATTTAGATATTGCTGTCGAGAAAAGCCGCAAGTTGTGACTTCGATAGGGCACCAACTTTGGTGGCTTCGACCTGGCCGTCGCGAAAAAGCATCAGGGTCGGAATTCCGCGTATACCGTACTTAGGAGGAGTACCTTCGTTGGAATCTATATCAATCTTGCAGACTTTGAGCTTTGCAGAGTATTCGCTAGCTATCTCTTCAAGGATCGGAGCGATCACTTTGCAGGGACCACACCACTCAGCCCAGTAATCAACCAGGACAGGACCATCTGCCTCGAGCACATCGGCGTCCCAGCTAGCGTCAGTGACGTGGTGTATGTTGTTGCCCATCCAATCCTCCGTATGTTGCGGCGCTCAATATAGCATTCGCTAGCATCTTACAAAATGCAATAACGAAATAAATCTGGCGGTAGGAGTGCGCTTTTTGTTTACTGCGACTATTACCGATGTCGATCGCGTCTAAAGGCACCTTCCGACCCCGGACTAATAAAGCGCTGAAATACAACGACGCTGCTGAGACAATGCCGCCAGTCGAGTGACATAGTGAGTGACCTCATGACAGCTCGTTATCCGAGAACCCGTATGCGCCGAAATCGCTCCAGCGATTTTATTCGGCGCTTGGTACGTGAGAATGAGTTGTCAACTAATGACCTTATCTATCCAATGTTTGTCGTTGAGGGCACAGGAATGCGAGAGCCCATTGAGTCGATGCCGGGCATCGAACGGCTAAGTCTGGATGAGCTGGCTGCTGAAGCAAAATTATTGGTCGAGTACGGCGTACCAGCCATTGCATTGTTTCCAAAAATCGATCCGCGTCTCAAAGATCCGGATGGTAGCGAAGCCTCAAATCCCGAGGGTCTGATCCCGAGGGCAGTCAGGGCGGTAAAAGAATCGTGTCCCGCTTTAGGGGTAATCACAGATGCGGCGCTAGATCCCTATACTTCTCACGGCCAGGACGGAGTGTTGGACGGCGCGGGTTACGTCGTTAACGATCCAACGATTGCTGTATTGGTGGAACAAGCAATGGTCTGCGCGCGAGCTGGTGCTGACGTCATTGCGCCCTCCGATATGATGGACGGCCGGATCGGTGCGATTCGGGAAAGGCTTGAAGCTGATGCCTTTGTAAATACTAAGATCATGGCGTATTCGGCAAAGTATGCGTCCGCCTACTACGGCCCGTTCCGTGATGCTGTTGGCTCAGCCTCAGGTCTCGGGCAGAGTGACAAAATGAGCTACCAAATGGACCCGGCCAACAGCGATGAAGCGCTACGAGAAATTGCGCTCGATCTAGATGAAGGGGCCGATATGGTTATGGTGAAACCGGGAATGCCGTACCTCGATGTTGTCCAACGAGTCAAAGAGAGATTTGGGGTACCAACCTTTGTATATCAGGTGAGTGGCGAATACGCGATGCATATGGCTGCGATAGACAACGGGTGGTTGGAAGAGAAAGTGATCCTGGAGTCTCTAGTTTCTTGTAAGCGAGCCGGTGCCGATGGGATCCTTACTTACTTTGGAAAACATGTGGCAGAGACTCTGGCATCGGTGTAGTCCTTCTGACGCTTTGGACGAATAGGCCCTAGCGTGAGCGTCTTATCACTGCGATCAGGAGCGTCCCGTCACCATTGAAATTGCCGCCATGAAGAAGTGGATTCTTGCGGCACTTCTGTTGACGGTTTTTATTTTCAGCATGGTCTTTGACTTAACTGAATACCTGACGCTTTCATACTTTCAAACTGCGAGAAAGGACTTGATCGTAGCGGTTGCAGCGGCCCCCTGGACGTTTCGTACGGGTTTTTTTCTTGTCTACATTGCCGTCACGGCGTTTTCTATCCCGGGTGCGACGGTGATGACGCTCGCGGCGGGTGCGCTATTTGGATTTCAATGGGGGATGCTACTGGTTTCGTTCGCCAGCTCAATCGGCGCGACGTTTGCCTTTATGATTGCCCGATTTCTATTGGGCAATTGGGTTCAAAAAAGATTTGCGGATCAACTGATTCGTGTGAATGAAGGCATTGAGCGAGAGGGCAACTATTATTTGTTTGGCCTACGGATGGTACCACTGGTTCCCTTTTTCGCCGTTAATAGCATCATGGGTCTTACAAGGATGCGACTGATACCTTTCTACATCGTCAGTCAGCTGGGTATGTTGGCAGGGACCGCCGTGTATGTATTCGCGGGATCCAGTATCGGAGATCTGAACTCGGCCACCGATATTCTCAACCCCAGCCTCGTTACGGCATTCGTGCTCGTTGGAACGTTTCCCTTTACGGCCAGAAAATTCTTGGATTGGCTTGGTACTAAAAGGTCATTGCGTTGAAACGGTTTGACCATAATTTAGTTGTGGTGGGTGCGGGTTCCGCGGGGCTGGTGGCGGCATTAGTAGCCTCGACTGCGCGAGCGCGAGTAGTCCTTGTCGAGTGCGACAAGATGGGTGGCGATTGTCTCCATACCGGTTGTGTACCGTCGAAAGCTTTGATTGCGTCGGCAAGGACTGTCCATCAGCTAAATGACGCTACAAACTACGGCCTGCGTAATGTACGTGGGGATGTTGATTTCAAAGCGGTCATGTCGAGGGTGCACGGTGTCATCGCTTCAATTGCGCCGAAGGACTCGGTCGAGCGGTATGAGTCGCTAGGGGTTACCTGCGTTCATGGACACGCGGAAATTCGCGATCCGCATTGTGTTTTCGTCGACGGGGTCGCGTACAAAACAAAAAACATCATCATAGCGAGCGGAGCCGAACCGGTGACCCCTCCCATACCAGGACTCGATGACGACGATTGTTTCACTTCAACCAATCTGTGGTCGATAGAAGAACTACCTCGACGGTTGGTTGTTGTAGGCGGCGGGCCCATAGGGTGTGAACTTGCCCAGGCCTTCGGTCGTCTCGGTAGCGAAGTAACGCTTGTCGAAATAGAGGACCGGCTGCTTCCTCGCGAGGATCAGGAAGTTGGAGCAATGATGGCAGATATCTTTCGGGGAGAGGGCGTTCGAGTCTTAACCGGGTATAGACCCGATAGATGCATCGGAAAACGCCTTACGGTCATGGCCTCTAGTTCGGTGGAGGAACTGGATTTCGATCGTATTCTGATAGCTGCAGGTCGGTCGCCGCGAACGACGGGAATGGGCATCGAAAAGCTAGGAGTAAGAATCAAAGCCAGCGGTACATTGGCGGTCGATCGGTACCTTCGTACGACTGTCGATTCGATCTATGCGGCTGGTGATGTGGTGGGACCATATCAGTTCACCCATATGGCGGGACATCAGGCATGGGTTGCCGCAGTGAACTCATTGGCCAGGCCCTTTTGGCGGTATGCGCTGGACGAAACGGTGGTCCCCTGGGCTACGTTTACGGATCCAGAGATCGCGCGCGTTGGATTGTCCGAAGCTCAAGCACGAGCGACCGGACGCGATGTTGTCGTTACCCGCTATGAATTGGAGGACGTGGATCGCGCCCAGATTGAAGGACGAACGCAAGGTTTTATAAAACTTGTCACCACGCGCGGCAGTGATCGTCTACTCGGTGCGCTTGTGGTCGCTCCCGAGGCGGGGGAAATTATCAGCGAATATGTAACCGCCATGACCCATGGGTTCGGTTTAAGAAAAATCTTGTCGACGATACACGTCTATCCGACACGGATGGATGCCGCACGATTAGCCGCCGGTACTTGGCGTCGCGCGAATGTTTCCGAAAGGTTGTTGCATCTTTCGCAGCGTATGAACGATTACATGCGGTTATGAAAATTTAGCCCTGTCGCCGATACTGAGATTTGTTCTGGAATGTTCGAGACCGAGGCCAACGTTCTCAAAAGTGCCCAACAGGCAGCCGACGGTCAAGGATCCGTAGAGCGTAGCAAGAGTCTCAAGCGCTAGAGTTTCCGCGCGTTCAGCGCTATGGCCGAATTCCACAAGCGTTGTACTTAGACGAGCAATCCAGGCGCCGAACTGAGCCCCTATTCTGGGTTTGAATTTCTCAGCAACGGAACTTTGCGCGATCACAGCGAGTAGGCAGCTTCGCCTCCCTCCATTTGTATACGCCGTAAATCCTTCGAGTAATTGAGCAATGCGTTCTGCGGCGTCAGCATCGGAGTCGAGAAAACGAAACACCCGACGCTCTAATTCAACGATGGTTGCGAGCACCGCGGTTTCCAGCATTTCGTTCTTACCGCCTGGGAAATGGTGATAAAGGCTGGCCTTCTGCAGGCCGGTGGCTTGCGAGAGCGCGGCCATGGTCGTTCCTTCAAAACCATGAGATCTGAAAACGTCGCAAAGGTGCCCAACCATTTCCTTCCTGACCCGAGTTGAGCGTGGCACTAAATTCCTCCGAATGAACGAACGTTCGGTAGTTTATCGAGCAAGGGCCGTGTCTCCAAGTAGGATGCAATTTCGGACTAAGGCTTGAATTTGTTTGATCGATACGATTGACTAGATTGACCAAATAGGAACTATGGTCCCCGCACTATGAAATTCGGTATTTTTTATGAGCATCAGTTACCTCGGCCTTGGAATGAAGGAGATGAGCAGAAACTTTTTAGCGATGCGTTAGAACAAGTTGAAGTGGCCGACCGGCTCGGTATCGACTACGCCTGGGAGGTGGAACATCATTTTCTGGAAGAATATTCGCATTCGTCTGCCCCGGAAGTCTTCTTGGCGGCATGCTCACAGCGAACCAAGAACATTCGTTTAGGTCAGGGAATTCGCCAAGTAATCCCTCAATACAATCATCCGGCCCGTACAGCAGAGGTCGTTGCCACGCTCGATTTGGTCTCGAACGGCCGCCTCGATTTTGGTACGGGGGAGTCTTCTGCCGAGTTAGAACTCGGCGGTTTCAAAATACCAGTTGCGGAGAAACGCAAGATTTACCTTGAGTCGCTGGAACAGATTTGCAACATGCTCGCGATGGATCCATTCCCCGGATATCACGGCCAGTATTTCGACATGCCTTGCCGCAATGTGGTGCCAAAACCAGTACAACGTCCGCACCCACCGCTTTGGGTAGCCTGTTCGCAGCGTGAAACGATTCGGATGGCAGCTCGACTCGGTATCGGAGCCCTGACGTTTGCATTTGTCGATCCAATGGAGGCTCAAGAATGGGTGGATGAGTATTACCGTATTTTGAAGTCGGATGAATGCATCCCAATTGGGCATGCCGTAAATCCGAATATTTGCATGGTGTCCAGCTTTTCTTGCCATCACGATCGTGAAACAGCGATTCAACGCGGTTTGGATGGTTTTGAATTCTTCGGTTTTGCGTTGGGTAGCCTGTATGCGTTTGGTGAACACAAACCCGGCAGAACCGACCTTTGGAAGCAATTTGAGGAAGTGAAGAAAGCGCGGGGAGATATGGCCGAAATGGATATGACCCAGGCACTCGTGGGCAGCCGGGGCGGCATCGGAACGCCCGCCGATCTTCGCGAACACTTGCTGAAATTTGAGAAATGCGGCGTTGACCAAGTCACGTTCATTCAACAAGCAGGACGCAATCAGCACGAACATATCTGCGAAGCCCTAGAGATTTTCGCTGCAGAAGTCATGCCTGAATTCAAGGAACGCGAACGCGCGCGTGAACATGCAAAACTGGAGGAATTGGCGCCTTATATTGAAGCCGCGATGGCTCGAAAGAAGGGCTTGCAAGCGCTGTCGGATGAGGATATTCCTACGTTTATGTCGCTAGGACGCCAGGTTTCAGAAGATTCCAAAAACGAGAAGTCGATATACGAACGCCCGGCCGCGCGATAGTGGTGTGGCATATCGTTGGTACTGGTGAACGCTCGCTGCGGCATGGAATTACGACTTCCCACTTCGTTCTAAGCGCTCTTCAACTTCCAGCCAGGATCGCTCTAACGTCGCAACGTTTTTCTTGAGTTGCCCATGTTCTTTGGATAACGCTCTGATATTGGCGGTACTTTCGGACGCGTAGGTGGTCGGGTCAGCAAGCTGCTCGTTTAGTTGATCGAGCTGAGATTGGAGCTGGGCCATATCCTTCTCTAGTTGATCTTTGTGGTGACGCAGTGATTGGGTGCGGATTCGTACACCGGCTTTCGAGCGGCGCTTTTCTTGCGCGGAGTTTGGCGCGGGGTCACTCGGACGCGCGGACTTGCCTTTTACCAATTCGGCATACGCGTCTAGATCGTCCTCATAATTTGCCACCGTACCCCCCGCGACCAGCCAAAACGAGTCGACCGTGTGCCGCAACAGATGACGATCATGAGAAACCAGCAGTAAAGCTCCTTCGTACTCTTGTAGTGCGAGCATGAGCGCTTGTCGCATGTCGACGTCGAGGTGGTTAGTAGGTTCATCAAGAAGCAGGATTGCCGGTTTCTGTATCGCAATCAGCGCCAATAGCAAGCGGGCCTTTTCACCTCCGCTGAAGGTTTTAACAGGTCGATGGATGTCGTTGCCGGAAAACCCCCAGCCGCCGAGGTAATTTCGAGCACTTTGATCCGGCATCGGTTCAAGCTCAATTAGTTTCGCCATCGGAGTTGTATCGGGTTCAAGACGTTCGAACTGTTGCTGGGTGAAATATCCGATGGACGCATGCTGTCCACGCTCGATTCGCCCGACCATCGGACTCAGTTCCCCTGCCAAGCTACGTAACAGCGTAGTTTTACCCGCCCCATTGATGCCTAGAATTCCGATACGATCTTTGGGATAGAGGCGAAGCCTGAGACTGCTCAGAATCGCCGTTTGCCCGTAACCAATCGTTGAATCGTCTACGACAACTAGGGGGTTCGAGGTCTTTTCAGGATTGCTGAATGAAAATCGGTAAGGCGACTCGCTATGCAACAACGCAATCGATGGCATTCGATCGAGAGCACGTAGGCGACTTTGTGCCTGTTTGGCCTTGCTAGCTTTGGCCCGGAACCGATCGACGAATCTCTGAATTCGTGCACGTTCGATTTCTTGTTTTCGATTCAAACTTGCTTGTTGTTCGAGCTCGGCGTTTCGTTGCAGTTCGAATGAAGCATAGTTCCCTGTGTAGGTTTTTGCAGAGGCATTGTGTAGATGAACGATTTCGTTAACGGCTCTGTCGAGAAAGTCGCGGTCGTGGGCGATTGTTAGTAATGTTCCGTCATACCGTCCGAGCCATCTTTCCAACCATAGCGTTGCGTCGAGGTCTAGGTGGTTGGTGGGCTCGTCGAGGAGAAGTAGTTCGGAGGGAGTCATTAGCGTTTGGGCGAGGTTAAGACGAATCTGCCAGCCTCCGGAAAACGCACGATGTGGTTTGTCGAAATCTGAACCGACGAACCCTAGGCCATGCAGAATTTCTCCAGCCCTTGCACTGGCATCGTAACCGCCCGCATCGTCATATTCGACGCAGAGATCGGCAAGCCGGTCGTTATCACCTGCCGCCTCGGCTGAACGAAGTTCGCGTTCGATATGGCGCATGTTGTCGTCACCATCGATTACGTATTCGATTGCACTGCGAGTTGACGGGCGGGCCGATTGCTGTAGCCAGGCGATACGCCAACCTTTGGGTATCGAGATGTCTCCTTCTTCGGGCTGTAGCCGACCTCGGATTAGTTCAAATAAAGTGGTCTTTCCGGCGCCATTGCGACCCACAAAACCAGCGCGGTGGCCTGGGTGCACTGTGATGTTGATAAAGTCGAAGAGTACACGGTCGCCGCGCCTGAATAAGACATTACGAAATTGAAGCATGGACAATGAGCGGGAGTTGCTCCTGCTCAACCATCAGTTTCGCCATTGCATGATCGCCCCGGCACCTAGCACCACGAATGCCACTAACGCCGCCACCGGGATAATGGAGGGTTCAGCACAATCGCCGGTGCCTGTGATGAGCGCTTTCAAAATATCGGCGAGTGGAAATTGATTGGACACGAGGTAATCCAGCCCCGGTCCACATGACGAAGCTGCGGATGGCGTAAGTTGTAAGTAAATCTGCCGCAACGCAAAACCTATACCGACAATACTCGATACCAGTGATAGAAATGGATAGATGCCGAGTCGAGGGTTATGAGCTAGACCTCCCGCCGCGAGGAGCGTTGCCAGGATCATCCAAATCCTTTGATTCAGGCAGAGCGCACAGGGTAATTGGTCGAAGACGTATTCGAGTGTTAACGCCACGAATAGGAACGTTGCGCCTGCTGCAACGGTCAAAATGCTCCAATCTTCACTATCGATTGAACGTAAGTAGTTGGTCATCATTTGATGGTCACTGCTGAAGTAAATTTGGTCAATGCTCTTCTGCAATAAACGTCTGTGCAACTTCGCCGAGCAATGGAAAGTAACGGTGGAAGTCCTCACAAAAGTCGTCAATTTTCATATTGAGAATTCCATGAAGCTGCTGCTCGAAACGGTCGTAACGAAGGCGCTTGAGGATGTAAAACATTGCTCGTTCAATTACCTCGGGCTGGGCGTATCGCGCCAGAAGGTCCGTTTCCTTCATGCGGTCGTAAAATAGCTTGGCGGCATGTGGTAACGGGTAGTGGCCTATTGCCTGATAACAGGTCATCGTGAATTCAGTGAGTTCGCCAATGCCATAGTGTCTCCATTGGAGTGCTAGGACGTGATCTGCAATCAAATCCAGTAAAACGGGCGCCGGACGTCGTAGATCGGGGCCAAAGTGGACGTAACTTTTGCGCATTTCGGGCATTCGGTTACTGGTGCTGTCTAGATGTCTGTGAAGCCGAACGCCTCGCGCGAGGGCATCCGGCAACGAACTGGGAACCGGACCCTTGACAAAATCACCGATAAAACCGCCAGCGATCAACGCGCGTTCCGGATAACCAAGTAAACAGTGAGCGAGGAAGTTCAATCGCGGTCGACCCTGAGATAGCTCTCGAGGAATTCTTCGAATGTTTGCGTGTCGGTGGCTTCTTGTGCCAATTGATCACGTATCGAATTTTCGGCAAGCGAAGCGAAGCGTTGTCGCAAGTTGGAACTCAGGGACTGCTTGACAAAGATCTCGCGGTGAGTTTCGGATAGGTCCATCGTCAAGCGGAAGAAAGAGATTCGTTGGTCCTGCATCGCCGTGAGTACCCGCGCCGAAGGTGTAAGGCTCGCGTCCATAACCTTATGTCGTTGTGCTGCGATGCTCGCTCGGTGCTGCTCAGTACCCGTCACTTCGTCGATTACGGAGGCCACTGGCTCAGCAAAGTTTAGTAGTTCGTCCGCCCACTGGCGTAATTTTCTAGGGCGCCCGCTTGAACCTAAAGTTGCGCCTGGGTCTCTGCCTTCACGTACCGTAGTAAGTTGATTGCGCAGAATTTCATTCGATTCGTCGGCGGTGTCGTCGGGACTAGGCAGCAATAAACAAACCAACAAAAAAACGTCCAGAAATCTCAGCGTTTCGGTGTCGATACCAATCTCAAGGAAAGGGTTGAGGTCAAGACATCGGACTTCAACGTATTCAACGCCTCGTTTACGTAACGCATTTATCGGCCGTTCTCCAGGCTGAATGCGGCGTTTGGGCCTAATTGACCCGTAAAATTCGTTCTCGATCTGGAGCAGGGAAGTATTGAGTTGTCGATAGTGACCATCTACTTCAACGCCGATCGTCTCGTATGCCGGAAAAGGACGGATTAACGCGTCGATCATGGTCTGCGCATAATGCTCAAGGTTGTTGTAGGAGATATGTAGGCCCGACTGGGCGCTACTCTGATAGCCGAGGGGCCCCATACGCAAAGATGTTGCGTCGGGCAAATACAGGGAATTTTGGTCGAAGACGTCGAGGTCGTGTTCCCGATTACGAATGAAGGATGTACACACGGCGGGAGACGCGCCGAATAAATATATCAGCAACCATGAGTAGCGTCGGAAGTTTCTTATGAGGTGGAAGTACGAGCGGTCCTGAAATACTTGGTTGAGTTGTTGTCCCTTCGCTTCTGCAACGGCTGGCCAGAGTGACTCGGGTAACGAAAAGTTGTAATGGATTCCCGAAATGGTTTGCATCAGCTTGCCGTAACGATGTTCCAGACCGTTCCGATAGACGGTTTTGGCGCGCCCAATGTTGGAGGACCCGTAGCGACCTATTGGGATCTCAGCGTCGTTGTTGAGGATGCAAGGCATGCTCGCAACCCAGAGAAGCTCTTCCCCGAGTTCTTTGTAGATGACTCGATGTATGTTTGTCAGCTCGCTAATGCAATCGTCAGCGGCTTGGGATACGCCCGTGATGAACTCCAACTGCGCTTCAGAAAAGTCGGTGGTAATGAAGGGATGGCGTAGTGCGGAACCAAGTCCCGCGGGATGGGGTAATAGTGATAACGCACCGGTTGACGATATTCGGAGACTTTCTTTCTCGATGCCCCTGCGAAGACGTCCTAGCCCTGGATTTCCTGTGATCACGTATACGGCCCTGTCGAATTCCCTCACGGTTGTTGTTCTCGTGTTACTCAGAGTCGAAACTCGCTCGCAACGAGCGGGTTGCTCTCGCGTCTTGTATGGGCGTACGCAAAACTATTAGGGGGTGCGAATTGGAACTATCTCGGACCAGCGGCCGAGATCTTCGCATCAACATTGAACTTCGAAAAGTTCTCACGAAATTTAGCGACGAGGGCGGCTGCAGCATCCTCATAAGATTTGGCGTCGGACCACGCCTGTTTAGGATCCAGAATTTTCGAATCAACACCTTTTACTCGGGTAGGGATCGTTAAGTTGAGGCCAGGAAGCTCCTTCGTTGTTGTTTCCTCAACGGATCGAGACTGGATCGCATGGATGATGGCTCTTGTAACAGGAATGCTAAAACGCTTGCCAACACCGTAACCGCCACCGCTCCAGCCAGTATTCACCAAGTACACTTTGGAGCCATACGCCTCGATCCTTTTCATCAGTAGGTCTGCGTAAACATTCGCTGGACGTGGAAAAAAGGCCGCTCCGAAACACGCCGAAAATGTAGCCGAGTACGCCTCCGTTGAACCTACGACGGTAGAGCCTACTTGTGCTGTGTACCCGGATAGAAAATGATAGGCCGCAGCCTCTTTGCTCAGAATAGAGATTGGTGGCAGGACACCACTGACATCACAAGTGAGAAAGATGATTGACGCGGGTTCGCCGGCCCGGTTTTCGGGGACTCTGGCTTCAATGTTCGTACGGGGATAACAAGCGCGCGTATTTTCGGTGATCGAATCATCCGTATAATCCGGCTCGCGTGTTTCAGGATTAATCACCACATTCTCGACGATGGCGCCGAAGCGGATTGCGTCGAAAATAACCGGCTCGTTTGTTCGTGTCAGGTCGATACACTTCGCATAGCAGCCGCCCTCGAGGTTGAAAACGGCTCCTGTGCTCCACCCATGTTCATCGTCGCCAATCAATAGGCAGTCTGGATCTGCCGATAACGTTGTTTTCCCCGTGCCCGAAAGTCCGAAAAACAGCGTCACCCGATCAGACGGGTCAATATTTGCTGAACAGTGCATTGGTAGGACATCGACATCAGGTAACAAGAAATTTTGTACCCCAAACATCGACTTCTTCATTTCGCCGGCGTATCGCATCCCAGCCAATATAACTCGGCGTTGAGCGAAGTTGATCATCACGGTCCCATCGCTGGCGGTGCTATCGCGAGCAGGTTCGCAGATGAATTCGGGCGCGTTGACGATTTCCCATATGTCCTTTTGTTGCTGATTGAAGACGGCGGGATTGATGAATAAAGCCCTGCCAAACAAAGCGTGCCAGGCGTATTCCGTCGTCACCTGGATAGGTAAATAGTGGTTAGGATCCTCACCAACGTGGAAATTGTTGACGAAAGTGTCGCGAATACCGAGGTGTGCCTGAACGCGTTCCCACAGTGCATCGAAACTGGCTTCTTCTATTGGAAGGTTGACGGGTCCCCAATCGATGAGGCCTTCCGTGGTCGGTTCTCGAACGATGAATCTATCGGTTTGCGAGCGGCCAGTACGTTTTCCCGTATTTACGACGATGGCCCCGTTCGACGCGAATTCTCCCTCGCCGCGCGTCACAGCGAGTTCAGCGAGAGCGGCCGAACTTAGGTCGACATAAGTCGACATCTCTGGCGAATTGTCAAAGTTCAGCGCCATCCGAAGGCCAAAGAATATAAGGCGTGGACTATACACGAGGCCGGTGACCCATTTCATGATCGAGTTCGGGGGTTTCGGCGAGAACTAACGCAGCGGTATTTCCAGGCGTCTAACCAGAAAGTCTGCAAACCGATCCACAACGAGCGGGTGCTTTGAGTAAATAGGAGCGGTGCTAATTATCAATCGGGCTCAGTCGCGGATTTGATTCGCATCAAATGGCGCCGATCCCGTTTATTCGGCTTGGACTTAGGCATTCGTAATCCGGCGCGTTCCATACGACGCTGTGCCCTGAGAGCGGCTCGACGTTCAACTGACTCGGGGGTCTCGGAGTAGAGCGCCTCGGCAACGCGTGCGGGACCTCGTTGATCCGACAGGGCATCGACAACAATATCGATTTCGTCGTTTCGTAGGGTAATAGTAAGACCGTCGCAAATCCTCACTTCTCTGGATGCTTTGGCCTTAGCGCCATTCACGTGTACTTTGCCACCGGCAATCGCGATTTTTGCTTGGCTGCGCGTTTTATAAAAACGGGCAGCCCAAAGCCAACGATCGATACGAACCTGATCAAGCGGTCCAGATGTGTCTGAAACCGGGGCAACCATCTAGACCATGACTGCGGTAAAGTCGTTGATGACCGGATAACGCAAACCAACCCTTGGTGGCTTCTGTAGATCGGGTTGCGCAATGGTTAGCACATGACCGATCCCGAACTCAACCGCCATGTCGAGTACGTTCTCGTTGTCGTCGATGAGTAGTGTGCGGCTTGGGTCGGACAACTCTAAAGTAGAGAGTGTTTCCCAAAAGCCTCGCTCCTCCTTGGCCCAGCCGAAATCATGGGCTGAATAGGATGCATCGACCTGACTTACCAAACCGGTAATTGAGCTCTTGATAGCCAAGCTGTTTGGGTGTGCGTTGGTCGTAATGACGGCCCGTCGCCCGGTCTTTCGTAAATATTTCATAAAGACCTCAGCGTTGGGACGATACCGAATCAGATGAGAGAGATCATTGTGCAAGCGATCGATATCGAGTTGGGTTCGGTGTTTCCAGAAGTCGACAGAGTAGTAACGCAGTTTTGGTTGATTTGCCATTGTTGTCCCGTAGAGCAAAGCGCTTGCTTGACTGGGTTTAAGGCTATGTCCAGCCGCGTAGCGACGAGGGACATGTTCATTCCACAGGGTATTGTCGTAATTGAGATCGATCAGCGTGCCATCCATATCCAAGAGAACGGTTTCGATCCCATCCCAACTGATCATGCCGATATACTAATGTGAAACATGGGGTTATTGGTGGGGGAATTACACGTGCCGCTGCCTGAAATTCTGGAGACTAAAACAGTCGCTCGCAGTCGACTGTTCAGTATTGAAACGCTCAAACTGCGCTTTTCTAACGGTGTTGAGCGTATATACGAGCGACTACCAGCTGGTGGACGACAGGCCGTTATTGTTGTCGCTATCAATGCGGATAATGAACTTGTCCTGGTGCGGGAATATCTCGCTGGCTTGCATCGGTATGAGTTAAATTTACCCAAAGGAACCGTTGATCCTGGTGAGACGTTTGAGGAGGCGGCGAATCGAGAGTTGAAGGAGGAGGCAGGGTTTGGAGCGCGAAAACTCGATTATGTTCGACAGATCACGTTAGCGCCCGCCTACATGGGATTTTCGATTCACGTTATTTTGGCCCGGGATCTCTATCCTGAATCATTGCTGGGTGATGAACCGGAGATCATGGAAGTCGAAACGTGGGGACTCGAGAACGTGGATCAACTGGTCATGTCGGAAATACTTTCGGAGTCACGGTCCATTGCCGCATTGAAACTGGCGGAAGTATTTATAGCACGTGAAAATGCTTGAAGAGCTCATCGACATCGTGGTCCGTGCAGGTTCTGAAATTTTGGATGTGTACGCGACCGCCTTCGAAGTGAAAAGTAAATCGGACGATTCACCGTTAACGGAAGCCGATTTGCGGGCTCATCGCGTGATTATTGACGGACTTGAAGCAATCGACACCACAATACCGGTGATTTCCGAAGAATCTGATGCGCCCAGTTTCGGTGTGCGCAAGACCTGGCGCCGGTATTGGCTGGTTGATCCTCTGGATGGGACACGGGAGTTCGTCAATCGCAACGGCGAGTTTACTGTTAATGTAGCGTTAATTGAGGACAACGAACCGATACTGGGCGTTGTCGGGGTTCCTGTGCAGGGCGACGTCTATGTCGGTGATGTCAAGAAACGAGAAGCGTTTCGCATTAGGAGCTCATCCCGTCAAATAGTAACAACGCGTAAGTTGGGTCGCGACGCCATCACCGTGGTCACCAGCCGATCCCATGGAGGCGAGGGCTTGGAGAGGTACCTCGATAGCCTCGTCCCGATATTTGGTCGGGTAGATCGTACGGCGATGGGTAGTTCGCTAAAGTTCTGTTTGTTAGCGGAAGGTCTAGCTGATTTCTACCCGCGCTTGGGGCCCACATCGGAATGGGATATTGGCGCCGCACAAGCAGTCCTTCAAGCAGCAGGTGGCTCGGTACTTCAGTTGGATGGCTCGCCGCTCCTTTACAACACCAAAGCCTCGTTCCTAAATCCAGATTTTCTTGCGGTTGGCGATGTTTCTTTGGACTGGGTTCAAGTGCTGCCGCCTACGACCTCTACCTAGGCTCTGTATAATCGCGTTTCTACTGGGGGGTTAGCGAAATGACGGTAGCGATTGTGGGCGCTTCCGAGACGACTGAACTCGGGCGGATTCCTGACTTGAGTCAACTGCAACTGCACGCAGATGCGGCCTTGAATGCCATGGCTGATGCGAAAATAAAGCCGGGCGATATTGATGGTGTGGCGACAGCGGGAGCTTCGCCAACGGAGATCGCATATTATCTTGGGATCGAGCCTCACTGGGCCGACGGTACCTCGGTCGGGGGCTGTTCGTTCATGCTACATGTTCGACACGCAGTCGCTGCGATTGAGGCGGGTCACTGCAGGACAGTGCTGATCACTCACGGCGAAAGCGGACGTTCTGGCGTTGGGCGTGGCGGTTTTTATGGTGGCGGAGGGGGAGCAAGCCTCACTGGTCAATTCGAAATGCCATATGGTCCTAATGGCCCAACCACGATGTTCACCATCGGCGTTCTTCGATACATGAAAGTATATGGGCTTACTCACGAACAGCTCGCTTCGGTCGCCGTCGTTCAGAGGGAATGGGCGGGACTGAATCCACGAGCGTCATACCGGGAACCGATCACAGTGGCGGACGTGTTGGAGTCAAGAATGATCGCGTACCCCTTCCATAAGCTTGAGTGTTGTTTAGTTACGGATGGGGGTGGTGCGTTGATACTGACTTCGGCAGAACGTGCGACCGATTTTCCAAACAAGCCCGTCTATATTCTTGGTACAGGTGAGAGCGTGGAAACACCCATGATCAGCCAAATGCAAGACCTGACGACATCCCGTTCATTTAGAATCGCTGGTCTAGATGCGATGCAGTCGGCGGGAATCAGTCATGGTGATGTAGACCATTTGATGGTTTACGACGCATTTGCCCATCTACCCATCTATGGCTTGGAGGATCTTGGCTTTGTTGAGCGGGGAGAAGCTGGATCATTCATTGAAGAGGGTCACACACGTCCGGGTGGAAAACTTCCCCTGAATACCAATGGAGGCGGACTCTCGTATATGCATTCGGGAATGTACGGGATGTACGCGTTGCAAGAGAGTGTCCGCCAAATCAGGGGTACGGCGCCCGCACAGGTTCCGGGAGCTGAAGTTTCCGTTTGCCTGGGCGTTGGCGGGATGTTTGCCGCCAGCGGTTGCATCGTCATGGGTAGCCTGCAGAGCTGACAAAGCGCCGGGACTCGGTAAAGGAAGGGATGGTGGTCTCACTAACCGGGCCTGCGAGTGTGTTCGCCCTGCCGAGGAGAATTACACTGTATATATATACAGACCGGCTAGTGAGGTCTGTAAATATACACACAACAAAAATCGAAAAAAAGAAGGCGTCGGCAGGTTTTGAAGTCTGAATTAAAATTCTTTAACAAGATCAATTGCTTACCAAATCCGATTCCATAATTCTTTCATTTTCTTGGCGTAATTGAGGCATATTTTGTGTTTCGTTTGTGTTTCTAATGTTGTTCGTCTTGATACACTTTCTGTGCAATTGCGACGTAGAAGTGTCTTGTTGTCTGCATGGACAAGCGTAAGGCTTCGCGCGAACGTCGGTGGATTAATTGCGTGATACGGGCAGCGATTTAATTTCCAACACGAGGTAGAAATCCTAGGATTTCAAGGGGGTAACGAAATGGAAATCACCGACGTAAGTGTCACGCTTTTTAAGTGGCCGATCGAAACCTGGTACACGGGCAAGATGCAGTTTGGTGGCGACATCGCATTGGGTGTCGTCACGGTGCGAACGGATACGGAGATCGAAGGTCACGCATTCCTCGGTAGCCCGAGTCAAGGCGCCGATGTATTTGCGCCGTCACTTATAGAAAAACTCAAGCCGCGCCTAATAGGTCGTGACCCGCTCGATCGGGGTGACCTTTGGAACGAAATGTACAGCCAAAAGCGTACCGTATCCGTACGTTCCATTGGCGCCATCGACGTGGCGTTATGGGATATAGCGGGGAAAGCAGCGGGGTTACCTGTTCACCGATTGATTGGAACCTGTAAAAGTGAAGTCACAGCCTATGCGAGTTCTGCGCTGTTGCCGGGGCCGGAGGAATACGCAGAGGAGGCGAGCGCTTTTCAAGAACAAGGGTGGCGCGCATACAAAATTCATCCCCACGGTGAGCCCAGGTCGGATGTCGATATTTGCCGTAAGGTGCGCGATGTTGTTGGCACAGATATGGTGTTGATGCTGGATTCCATGTGGTCTTACGGGTACGGAGATGCACTTAGGGTCGGTCGTGCTATCGAGGAACTTGATTTCTTCTGGTACGAAGACCCACTTGCTGAAGAAGACCTTTACAACTACGTCAAGCTACGAGAAAAACTCGATATTCCGATCATGAGTACGGAGTACGCGCCGGGCGGTTTGTACGGTATGGCACAATGGGTCGAACGTCGGGGAACCGATATTTTACGCGGCGATGTGGCAGTTTGTGGCGGCATTACTCCGTTGATACGGATCGCCCATTTAGCAGATGCATTTCGGATGAAATGCGAGATTCATCACGGCGGCAACTCACTCAACAACGTGGCTAACTTGCATGTCACGATGGGCATCCCAAACTGTGATTTTTACGAAGTGTTTCCTGCCGATGGAACGAACAAATACGCGCTCATCGACGATATTGAAGTTGATAGAAACGGGCTGGTCTATGCACCTACGAGGGACGGGCTTGGTTACGACATCGATTGGGAATTGGTAAACGCAAACACCACCGCGATGCTATAAGTAGCGTCGATGCTCTCGACAATGCTCTGAATAACGTTGGCGTTTCCCGGGCGGGGATTGAGCGATGGTATTTTGATTTCGATTATCACCAAGCATCGATAATGGGTGTTCGCAATTGTGGTTCCTGGACCAAAGGAGAGCCCGCTTTCATTCCCGCAATCAACCACATGCGTGTATCAGCTGGATCGATAACGTCGTCCACCTCGAATACATGGCCTGCGTTCAGCCCCTTTCCCCTGTTGTATGCCGCTTCGACCATACGCTCGTAGGCCGCTTGCCGTTCACCCAGGTCGCTAATGGCTTCGAGGCGTGCACGCTGCCCAAGCTTCACTTGGCCCTCAAGACCCATGCCGCCAAATTCACTGGTGGGCCAAGCGACAACGAAAGCCGGAAGTCGATGGTTCCCTCCTCCCATCGCCTGGGCCCCTAATCCATAAGCTTTTCGCAGGATCACCATGTAGGAGGGTACCCTGATATTTGCACCAATAACGAACATACGAGCTGCATGGCGTACCAGCCCCGTTTTCTCTACCTCCGGACCGACCATTATTCCGGGACAGTCGCAAAGCAGGAGGAGTGGTATTTGGAACGCGTCGCACATCTTCATAAAGCGAGCTGCTTTGTCCGCAGCGTCGCTATCGATTGCTCCCGAGATAACGGCCGGGTTGTTGGCAATCACGCCGACGGGACGGCCTTCGATGCGAATAAACGAGGTAACCATCGCGGTTCCAAAGTTCGGACGTAATTCGAGTACAGAGTCCTTATCGGCTAGGGTGTCAATGAGTTGGCGAATGTCGTAAACGCGCAGACGATTTTCGGGAATGACATGGCGCAGGAGTCTTTGATCGTTGGTTACCCAGCTATCAACTGGTCCCTGAAAGTACGAAAGATATTTCTTAGTTGCTTGAACTGCCTCGGCCTCGTCCTTGACTGCAATGTCGACGACACCACTTCGGACTTGGACCGACATTGGCCCGACTTCCTCTGGGCTGTACACGCCTAATCCGCCGCCTTCGATCATGGCGGGCCCTCCGATACCGATATTCGAGTTTTCGGTCGCGATGATGACGTCACAACACCCGAGCAAGACAGCATTGCCGGCAAAACAAAAGCCTGCGTTCACACCGACCACGGGCACCCTTCCGCTGAGCTTGCTGAGTAATGTCCAAGATGGCGTATTCAAGCCACCACCACCCGAAATCTGTGGCGATCCGCCTTTGCCAGGAACAGCATTTCGACTGCCGCCACCGGCGCGACCGCCACCGCCCTCAGTAAAAAGGACAAGAGGCGACAAGAGTTTTTCGGCCGTTTGGAACATCCGATCCATCATCTTGTGGTTCATGCCCCCTTGCGATCCAGCGAGTACGGAGTAGTCGTAGGACATCAAGACACAGCGAGACTTAGATTCTTCAAATCGATCACCATTTACGTGACCCAATCCCATGACAAGTCCATCGGAAGGGGCGTAGTCGAGCAGCTCGTCGACGGTTCCGTGGAGTGCCTGACCTACCGCCAACGAGCCGTATTGGATGAAGGAGCCTTCGTCGGCCAAATCATAGATATTCTCCCTCGCCGTTCGTCCCCCCTGCGCGTGCCGTTTGCCGCTCTGTTTCTCGCGCGAGTCGTCGGTCGTCAAAGCTCGCCGACGGATTACCTCGGCGAGATCGGGTCGTGGCGTGTCAAGATCTAAATCGACATTGTCCTGCACTGTTTCACCCTCGATCGTTCTTTCTTCGATGATCAGGAAGACCGATTCTTCGGGGACGGTGTCGCCTTCCGAGACCATCACCTCGCGCACAGTTCCACTGACGGGCGCTTTAAATACGTGTTCCATTTTCATCGCATTGACTACAACTAGCTCTTCGCCGACCAGCACATCATCACCAGGACCCGCCAAAATCGACAGGATCGTCGACTGCATTGCCGCACGAATGGGTACGATCCCTTCGGCGTATTCGACCTGTTCTGTAGCTTGAGCACGTTCTTGTTCTCGCTGTTCACGACCTTCGCTCAATACAGCGAGCGGGTCGCTGGCATCGACCCGAGCGCCTGCCAGGACAATCTTTGGCCCGGGTTCACCAGGTTTGTCTGCGAGTTCTCGATTGGCGAGTAGTTGCGTTAGGTTGTCTTCTACATAGCGCGTATACATCACTCCTCGTTGGATGTCTGGATCGTCGACGAGGTTCATGAGTACGCTGAGATTAGTATCGACGCCCTTGATGACAAACTCTTGGAGTGACCGCCGCGCCCGGTTGACTGCAGTGATGAATTCAAGCTGACCACTGTGGACAATGAGCTTCGCTAACAGAGAATCGTAGAGAGCACTGGTTTTGTAACCTTCGTAGCCAAAGGTATCTACCCGGACGCCGAGTCCCTCAGGTGGGCGGAATGACGATAACGTGCCGGTGTGTGGTGATGCGAAGCCGTCGTTTTTCAACGTTTCCATGTTTACCCGTAGCTGAATCGCAAAGCCCCTTGGCGTTGGTGGCGGCGCTAATCCCAAAGACTCGAGCGTCTCGCCAGATGCCAATCCAAGCTGGGTACGCACCAGATCAATGCCAGTCACCTCTTCGGTAACCGTGTGTTCGACCTGTAGCCTTGGGTTTGCCTCGATGAAATAAAAGTCGGGGTTGTCTTTAAGGTCCGATCCGTCGACTAAGAACTCAAAGGTGCCGACGTTATCGTATTGTGCCGATGAGGCGAGTCTGACAGCAGCTTCATGAATGAGCTCTCGAAGTGTGTCGGGAAGTTGCGGTGACGGGGCTACCTCGATGACTTTTTGATGAAGGCGTTGAATGCTGCAATCACGCTCGCCAAGGTGACAAACATTCCCAGCTTGATCGCCAACAATCTGGACTTCGATGTGCAGTGCTCGCTCGACCATCAGTTCGGCGTACATGTCGTCGGATCCGAAAGCCGCCTTTGCTTCTAGCGAACCGCGGGTCCATGCATCTTCGATGTCTGCTTCATGCCGAATGATCCGCATGCCCCTTCCGCCACCACCAGTCACGGCTTTGAGAATCATGTTGTTATCGGGCTGAATGGACTCAAAGAATTCGGTGGCGATAGTTAAACCACTAATTACGTCTGAGGCAGGCAATACGGGAACGTCGTTTGCTAGTGCTAAATTCCGGGCCTGTAATTTGTCTCCAAAAAGCTCCAGCGAATGAGTATTGGGGCCCACGAAAACAAGGTCCGCGTCGCGGCAAGCGCATGCAAATACATGGTTTTCTGCTAGAAAACCGTATCCAGGATGAATTGCATCGCAATCGTTTTGTTTGGCTACGCCAATGATCTGCTCAATGTCGAGGTAGGCTGCCACGCCTCTACCCTCTAATTGTACGGGCGTATCCGATGTCAACGCGTGCAGCGCGTTCTTATCGTCGTCTGGAAACACGCCCACGGTGGTTATCCCCATCTCGTGCGCTGTGCGTTGAATGCGTACGGCGATTTCGCCACGGTTCGCGATAAGCAATTTATGGATCGGCACTTGGAACCTCCCCCGGGTTCTGGCTTGTAAGACCAGCGCCGCAAGATACACGTTTGGAAGATGAGACTGAAGATCAAGAAGGGTCGCGCCGCATAGACACGAATAACAAGTTCTTGGGCGATAAACAATCCAAAAAATACATTGCGTCGCGTTTTGCCTGATGGCCTGCCCCCTCGTAAGATGGCGTGTCTCGATTAGGTTTGTGTACTTATGGGGAACGAAAGGCGTAGCGACGACTGCGTCACTAACAGTAATGACCGTTACTAGGGCTATGCGCGAAGCCTTTGAACGGGACGGCTACCTCATCATGCCGTCGGTTTTTCATTCGGATGAAGTGCAGCGCATGGCCGAAGAAGCCGACTTTATATTGGAACTCGTGATCAATTCTTCGTTGTGTAATGACCGCCAGAGCGGCCGTCTCGATATACGTCAGACTGCGTCGAGGAAAATGATCGTGAGAAAGATACAGCCCATTATTGATCTCTCGCTGGTGTTGGCGAAATTTTCAATCGACCAGCGCTTACTCGGGCCCATGGAAGAATTTATGGGTGATACGCCCGTCCTGATGGAAGAGAAACTTAATTACAAACAACCAATCTCTGTTGAATATGACTTTCGTGTTCCGCCAGACGATGATCGTTTTCCAATCCACAACGATTGGGCGTATTACAAAATGACCGGATACCCTTCTTCCATTATTTCGTCTGCCCTGACGATTGATGAGTCTCGTTCTGATAACGGACCCATTCAGGTCTTCCCGGGCTCGCATCGCAAACACGTAGAACATGACCGGGTCCGCAATGGTCTAGAGGTCCCTACAGGTACGGTAAGTCCCAATGATGCTGTGCCTGTACTTGCGCCAGCCGGTTCAGTGATGTTTTTCCATAGTCAGCTGATCCACACATCAACTCCTAATACCTCAAATGGATCGCGGCGCATGCTGATCTACAGCCACTATCCAGCGTCCGCGGACATGGGCATTGACGTTCGAAACGGTCCGAATCGATTGCGTGAATCGCCATGGGAGTGGGAATACCGACGCCAACGTGACGCGGGGCGCTATGTCGACGTGTTTCAAGTGGAAACAACCGAATGAGTTTTCTCCGTAGACGAAGACCGGCGGTACGTATCGTTGAAATCGAGATCCAGAACGTCGAAGAACTGCCGATGTTGGAGGTATAAGGGAATCGCGTGCGTTTCGTGATCTATGGAGCCGGTGGTATAGGGGGCACCATAGGTGCACGTCTGTTTCAGCGTGGGCACGATGTACTGCTGATCGCTCGCGGTCTACATCTCACGGCCATTCAAGAACGTGGGTTACGGTTCGTTTCCGCGACCATTGACGAACGCCTACCGATATCGGCGGTGGGACATCCCCGGGAAGCGAATCTGGATGAAGGAGATGTCGTGATTTTGTGTATGAAAAGTCAACATACCGAATATGCGCTCAGGGATCTGATCGAGTCCGGTCCGTCGAATATGCCAGTAATTTGCTGTCAGAATGGCGTCGCAAACGAGCGCATGGCCTTGCGGCGGTTCGCGAATGTTTACGGCATGGTCGTGCTGTTACCGGCGGAGCACTTGGAGCCTGGGGTAGTCGTTAATTTTGCCGAAGATAGTGCAGGTGTTTTGGATGCCGGGCGGTATCCAAACTCAGTGGACGGGACGATTAGTGAAATAACGCGGGTGCTGAGCACCTCGGGTTTCAGTGCGATATCGGATCCTGCCATCATGCGTCATAAATACGCGAAGCTCCTAAACAACCTCAATAACGCTGTCCAAGCCGCGTGCGGCGAGGGCTCGGCCGATATTGCAAGACAGTTGCGCAATGAAGCGCTGGCTTGTTATGAAGCAGCGGATATCGAATGTGCCTCTCCAGAAGAAACGCGCGGTCGGCGTCGTGGTATTCGGGGTACTTCGGTCCCTGGATTTGAGCGTAATGGTGGTTCCTCCATGCAGAGCGTCATGCGAGGTACAGGAGATATTGAAACTGACTACCTGAACGGCGAGATCGTTCAGCTAGGGCGTCTGCATGACGTGCCAACGCCAGCGAATACGGTCGTTCAACAGGTCGGCAATCGTATGGCACACGAGAAACTGCGAGTCGGTGCCTATACCGTTGACGACTTGGGAATCCTGATCCGGCAGGAATCTCGTTAGAACGTTAAGCCGTGTCTTCGGCCGGTTGCCAAGTAAGACTTTAATGCAACGAACAACTAGACCCTACGCACGAGCGTGCGGCGGGTAGCCACATTCAATTCTAAAGGGCGGTGAACGCCGACGAGTAACGATTGGGGGAGAGGGGGAGGTCGCTATCTCGCCGGCGTTGCACCGAGAGACAACGGTACAACGTCTAAAGCAAAGAGCCCCTACAGGTCGTCACCCATCGATGGGCCGCCTGTCGGAGGTAGCTCGTATGTCGTCGCATCTGTCTCATAGGGGCGCGGAGGCTAATGAAGGTCGTGCGGAATGCAAGGCTTTTAATAGAACAATTTATTGTCGAGTCGGTCCATTTCTTATATGGATCCAACCGATACGTTTGTCCTTAAGTTGACGGTTATGGGTGCACGCTTACAATACCGCGTTCTCCTTCGTTCCTATTGCAAAGGTCGGTAGAGGGCCAGGTAGCTCAGTCGGTAGAGCAGTGGACTGAAAATCCTCGTGTCGGCAGTTCGATTCTGCCCCTGGCCACCACATGCCCAAGCTATTAACGGAACAAGTCAAAGACAGACTGCAGCGGTTTTGGTCGGATTCGTGGTCTAACCGACAAGGCATTGATGCTTTGCATCGCCACCCGCAACGCCTCCTAAAAAAGGAGCTGTGCTAAGATCGACAATCTGGGGACCGGGGACCAGAGCTCAAGGCGCCTTGTTGTCGGCGTGAGAATGTCAAAACGTTCCGCGACCGTTGTTCCGTCGTTTCGCACGTCCCGCAGTGACGCGCAAGCATTGCAGGAGTCAGGGCCGGTGACGAGAAACTGTCTTAGCACATTCGCAAGACATCGCATTACTGGTTAAAACTCCACAAGGATTTTTTCGGGTTTATGGCTCAGTTCGGTCAATACACACCTCCGGTATATAGACGGCAGCGGATAGAACGAGCGCGTCCTTCCCTTAAGCATCTGGCACACCTACAAAGGCTTTTCCCGTACGCATACCAGTATCGCGTGAAGATCATGCTTGGTATCGCAGGATTAATTGCAATTCAAATGTGTGGTGCGGCGATGCCCATGTTTTTGAGGACTGCGATCGATTCGTTAGCAATTAAGGATCCCAATATCTTGATGCCCGTGTTGGGTATTTTTGCCGTCGTTTTGGTGCGCTCGGTGATTTCGGTGTACTCAAGCCGGATATTGCAGCGGGTTGCGATCAGTTCCTCTTACGACATTCGCAAACGCTTTTTCAGTCATGTGCAACGAATGGGCTCGGTCTTTTTCAACCGTTTTGGGACGGGCGATGTTATGTCGAGGTCCTCGGGTGATATCGCCATGGTCCGCAGAGTCATTGCGTTCGGCTGGGTCCAAGTACTCACTTTAGTTTTTTCGATCGTCGTTGGTTTGTCTTTCATGTTGTATTTGTCGCCGTCGCTAACGGTTTTAGTGTTACTGCCAACGCCGGTCGTGGTTTACATCGGCGTAACGATGTCGCGCCGGCTTTTCCCGATGGTGAGAGAACGGCGCCAGGCCATGGACGACGTGACATCGTTTACCTCCGAAAATCTCAACGGCATTCGGACGGTGCAGGCGATGGCGCAGGAGCAACAAGAAATCAGCCGTTTCGACGACATGGGCACGCGGTATGCCAGTTTGGTCTATCGAACCACCAAATACCGGGCAAAGATGAATTTAGTCATGCCGTTTGTCTCGATTTTTTCGACGCTCCTTATTCTTGGATACGGCGGTCAGTTAGTCATTGACGGCGTGATTACCGTGGGGACGTACACTGCCTTTTTCGCATACATGTACATGGTTACGGGCCCGATCGGTCAAGTTGGGGGTTGGCTCTCGACGCTTACCAGTGCAGCAGCTGCGACCGAACGGTTATTTGAAGTGCTGGATTATAAACCGGAGATTGAAGACGACCCGCGGACTACCGTGCGAGGCCAGATCCAAGGTCATGTTGAATTCCGTCATTTTTCGTACGCCTATCCCGGGGCCGAAAAAGACGCGGTTCACGATATTTCTTTGACCATAGATGCCGGAGAAACCGTTGCATTTCTTGGGCGGGTGGGGTGTGGCAAATCGACCGTTTTACGGTCATTGGTACGCATGAACGATCCCGAACCAGGGATGCTACTGATTGATGGTGAAGATGTTCGGCACTACTCGTTACAACAGCTTCGATCAGAAGTTGCATTGATTCCCCAAGATCCATTCTTGTTTTCCCTCACCATTCGCGACAATTTAACCTATGACGATCCCGATCGTGACCTGCCGCCGATCGAGTACGCGGCTCAACTCGCTGAACTCCTTGACGCAATCAATGAATTTCCCGATCGAATGAATACTATCGTCGGCGAACGAGGGATCACGTTATCGGGAGGACAGAAACAGCGGGCAACATTGGCCCGAGGTCTCATCCGAGGTGCCCGGATCCTTGCAATGGATGATTGTTTTTCGAGCGTGGATACGCGGACGGAAGAACGCATCCTCGGACGCTTGAAAGAGGTTCGTCAGGGTCTCACGACCCTGCTCATTTCCCACCGTGTGTCGACCGCGAGGCATGCGGATCGTATTTTTGTGATGGAAGACGGAAGAATATTTGAGTCGGGGACGCATGCCGAACTCATGGCTAAAGGCGGTTACTACGCAGATTTAGAGGCAGTGCAAAGTAACCAAGATCAGGATCGACAACGAAAGGCTGCCCTGCTTAAGAATCTTGATATCGAGGTTCAGGTGGTTAACGGATGAATACGCAAGTCAGTGCACCCCCGGGAACGCCATCTCGAGACTACTCGGCGTTCGACGCGGAACTTACGCACAAGGCGCTTAACGTCAATATGTTCGTGCGACTGCTCGCGTGGCTAAAGCCCTATCGTTTCACGCTCTCCATCAGCATCGTATTATCGCTTGCGTCAGCCGCAATCGCTGTGTTGCAACCGATTGTAAACGGACGGGTCGTAATCGATACGATCTTGCTACCCGATCAAGAATTCAGCGAACTGCCCGATTACGGTATGGGTGAGTTCGTGTACGGGGTCGCCGATTGGACAGGTGCTTCGCCACTTATGTCGGCCGTGTTCGTGTATGCGTTTCTGGTATTGGTCTCGTCACTTGCGTCGTATGGTCATCGATTGCTGCTGTCTCGATCGACATTGCAAGCGTTACGGGATTTGCGCAGCGAGCTTTTTCGTAAACTCGAAACCAAGCCGATGTCCTTCTACGACCATGTCTCGGTGGGCAGGGTCATGACGCGTTTGACAAATGACGTAGAAAATCTCATTGAACTATTGACCGGGGTGCTGGAGTTGGTGGGGGACTTTATTCCCTTTTTCTTGGCGCTCTTCCTAATGTGGGCCATCAGTCCAGTACTAACCATGTACACGATGGTGTTGATTCCTGTCGTTGCCGTTGCGACGTCGCTTTTTCGAAAGGCGCTCGGCAACACCTATCGGAACGTGCGCAATGCCGTATCCAGTATTAACCAGTACATGCAAGAAAACTTGATTGGGATGGAGGTAGTCCAACTCTCTCGTCGCGAACGGCTAAACACTCAACAATTTGGCGAACGCAACGAAGCGCATCGCGATTATCAGTTCCACGCGATGAACCTAGAGACTGTTTACAGCTCCTTCAACAACAGCCTGATCACGGTGGCGACGGGCGTCATTATTTGGTTTGGTGGTGGCGAAGTTATTCAAGAAGCGATTTCGCTTGGATCGGTGGTCGTCTTTACGCAACTCATTGGCATGATGATTGGGCCGGTCCAAGAGGTCGGTTACCAGTTCAATACGCTGTTTAGGGCGATGGCGTCGGGGGAACGAATTTTCCAGGCCATCGATTGGGACGAGAGCATTAAGGAGCCTGATGAACCGGTCTCGTTACCGAGCAACTTGCGTGGACGGATTGAGTTTCGAAACGTGTCGTTTTCCTACTACATGGGTGAAGAAGTCATCCACGATGTTTCGTTCAAGGTGAACGCTGGCGAAAAACTGGCGATCGTTGGGCCGACAGGGTCGGGGAAAAGTACGCTGATCAAGCTCCTGGGACGTTTTTATGATTTTGACGATGGCAAGGTTTTTCTCGATGACGTCGATGTCAATCACATTGCATCGGCGGACCTGAGGCGACGAGTGGGCATTGTTCTACAGGACTTCCACATCTTTTCGGGCACTGTGCTCGACAACATTACGCTCAACAACCCTGGTATTAGCAATGAGGATGCTGTGGAAGCCGCACGCGTTGTGAATGCTGATCCGTTCATTCGCGCGTTGCCTCAGGGATATGAAACGTTTCTATCCGAACGTGGACTCAATTTGTCCCAAGGTCAAAGGCAGTTACTCGCCTTTGCGCGCGTTGTAGCTGCGGATCCCGAAATTCTGGTTTTGGATGAAGCGACCGCCAGTATCGATACCGCGACCGAACTGGTCATTCAAGACGCGCTCCATCGAATCATGGAAGGGCGCACATCGATCGTGATCGCTCATCGGTTACAAACGATTCGAGAATGCGACAAGGTACTGGTACTTCATCACGGCAAGGTCCGTGAATACGGCACTCACGAAGAACTCATGGCGTTGAAAGGGATCTATTACACGTTACACGAATTGCAGTTCCAGGATAGCCGCATCGCGGCCGAGCTGTCAGGCGACACGGTTGATCCTGCCGGCGTTGAGCATGCGACGCGTCCGCCGGACAACCCGACGCCGGACGAACCAGAGGGAGAAGACCGCTAGTTTGATTAAGCAATCTCCTGACAGTAGGAAAATTTTTCGAATCCGCACTATTTTTACTCTGGCTCGCCGTGGGTTGTTGGTGTATCTAGCCATCGGAGCAACGATCGCTGCCGTTTCGGGGGAATCGTCTGTGAAGAACCTGGGAACTGCCGCGCTGCGCGTATTTCTTGATTGTGAGAAAGGCTGCGATATGAACTTCATACGCGGAGAAATTTTCTACATTAATTACATCCGCGATCGACTCGACGCCCAGGTACACGTGATGGTGACTCGAGAACGCAGCGGCTCTGGCCGGGAGTACACACTACGATTTCTTGGGCTCGAAGAGTTTACTGGACTCGATCAACAACTTCGCTACTACACGAGCGATACCGATACGGACGACGAGAGGCGCCGTGGCTTTGTAAGAATGTTGCAATTGGGTTTGGTTCCCTATGCGGTACAAACGCCGGCCGGCGAGTTGCTTAGGGTTTCATACTCGGGCGAGTCAACGGAAAGTCCTCGGTTGACGTCTCTTGGAGTACAGCCGGCCGAGGATCCTTGGAATTACTGGGTGTTTCGTAGCGAGGTTCGTGGCCACGTTGACCGGCAGGAACGTCGTGATGAGACCGATGTCAGGGGCTCCTTTTATGCGAGTCGTACGACAGAAAATTGGCGCATGGGCATGGGTACCTCCCACAGTCGAGTGGAACGGAACTTCGAATTCGATAGCGGCGCTACGCTAAAAGACGTCAGCCGCCGGTCGAACATAAGTGGTTGGGGAATCAAATCGCTGGGGAAACACTGGGGCATTGGCCTTGGTGCGCGTAGTGAACAGTCGAGTTACCGCAATCTTGACCGTGTGGTTCGGGTAGCAGGCGCGCTGGAATACAACCTTTACCCCTATTCCCAATATGCCGAGCGCTCTCTCACGTTTGGCTATTATGCGGGGGCGACTCGATTGAATTATGAAACGCGAACTATATTTGGCGAGCTTGAGGAATCCAAGGCGGACCAAGGACTCTTTATTGAGTACGACCTGGAACAGCGTTGGGGCGACATCGGTGCAGATATCAAAGCGTCCCATTTCCTAGACGATACCGACTTGTATCGGATATCGATCAAAGGCGATATCGATTATCGGATCGTTCGCGGACTGGATATAAACTTCTGGGCCGAAGCGTCGCTGGTTCGCGATCAGATATACCTTGCGGCAGGCGGAACCACTGATGAGGAAGTCCTTCTGGGACACCGCGCGCTGGACACGGAATTTGAAACCAAGGTTGGGTTAGGTCTGAAGTACACATTTGGATCGATCTATAACAATGCGGTAAATAATCGTCTAAGTGGCGCCAGTTTCACGCGGTTATTCTGACTACAGGCTAATCGGCCTGGGTTGAGTTTCGAGCACAGTTTGCTGCAGCTGACTTTCGGTCGTGCTCGTTATTATTATTGGCGCTGGGTGGTTCGTTATGGAATGTGGATGGCGAAAGAACGTGGTATTGGTTGGGCGCAAGTGGGCCAAAGCGCTCAACGCGACCATTCGCCCAACGAACGTGGACGAATTGATCGGATGGATCGTCTGGAAAGTTGAACGTAAGCCTGTGATCGTGGGAGGAGGCATAGCCACCGTCTGTCGCCACGTATCGAACTTCACCCGCATTTGCTTCCCGCCAAGCACTCGCGCCGATGGCGTGGCGATGCGCGTCGGTATCCCGTAAATCGACTCCAAGCCAGGCGTAAGAGTAAGAATCATTCCGAAATAGCTTGGCTGGGCCATTATTGTTAGTGACGACGATGTCGGTATCGCCGTCGTTGTCCAGATCGCCGAAGGCGGCACCACGGCTAACGTCCAATTGAGCAAAGGCGTCTTCGGATGTGACTTCATGGAATCTCCCGCGGCCGTCGTTACGCCAGAGCTGATTACGTTGGCGGAGCGGTGGTTCAAATCCTGCCGCTCGCTGAGATTCGATGATTGTTACGGCTCCGTTCGCACTGAATAGATCGAGATCGCTATCGCCGTCGATATCGATCCATCCATTGCCAAAGCCGGTAAAAGGAATGCTGGAGGTTGCTAGTCCTGATACGCTCGACTGGTCGTCAAACCAACCACAGCCATCGTTAACGTAGAGCGTGTTGCTCTCTTTCACGTCGTGAGTAAGAAATAGATCTGGGTCGCCGTCCTGGTCGTAATCGGCTACCGCTACGCCCATGCTGGCTTCGGCGATTCCATAGACATTGAGTGCCGCGCCGGATAGTAAGGCGTTGTCGTTAAAGCGCCCACCTCCCTGATTTAGCCAAAGAAAATTTTCACCCGCATCGTTCGCGACATAGAAGTCGATGTGTCCGTCGCGGTTAAAGTCCCGAGCAACAACGCCCATCCCGCGTCCCGACGAATGCGCTATTCCAGATGACTCGGTCACGTTTTCGAAGCGGCCGCTGCCTAAGTTCCGATAGAATTGGTCGGGCGATGGCGCGTAGTTTTGCGGTCCACAGTACGTGATCCTTGAAGAGTAATGCCGACAGACCTTGTGCTCTTCAAGCGCGAATTGGAGATAATTGACTACGTAAAGATCGAGTAGCCCATCGGCGTCGATGTCTGCAAAACTCGCGCCAATTGACCATAGGTCGCCGGCGAGACCCGCTTTTTTCGTGATGTCCACGAATCGTCCGTTGCCCACGTTCTCGAAAAGCTGGTTTGCGCCGAAATTCGCGAGAAATACGTCGGTGTCGCCGTCGTTATCAATGTCGGCGCTGGCGATTCCCATGCCGTAACCCGTCGCCCGCACACCTGAAATCTCGGTGATATCTTCAAAGCGAAGGTTTCCAGCTGTACTTACGTTGCGAAACAGGCGATCTCCAGTTCTGACTGAGCGTGCGGCACGCAGAGGCCCGCCCTGGACGGCCCAGATATCCATACGACCGTCGTTATCGAAGTCAAGAATACCCACCCCGGCCCCGACGATTTCCACCGTCCACAGTTCGCCTTCGTTGCCGTTCTCGTGCGTAAAATCGAGCCCCGCATCCACCGCCATTTCGAGAAATTCTGCGCGGTGACTCGGTGCGTACATGAGTGAGATCAGCAAGATCGCGCGAAAGAAAAATGGCGACTTCATCGGTGGGTCAGGGCGCAACTAGTTTCAACGTATCGATTCGACGAACAAGATGGTAACGATCGGTATCAAAAGGACCATGCCGCGTTACTACGCCGTCTGGCCATTCGACACGCACAAGGACGGGTTGAGTCCGGGCCCCAAGACCGAACAATAATCGGGGATCATGTGCGGATGCATAACTTCCGTCCGTCCGTACACGTCGGCGAACAGGTATCGGCGTGTCGAGCCAGACCGTGGCACCGACGACAGCCATATAAGCCGGTGTCCCACGAACGTCAATGTCGATCCAATGCCCGGACCCGCTATCGTTTCGATAAATGCGAGCACGGCCGTTATTGTTTGTAACAACGACGTCGGTGTCGCCATCGTTGTCGAGATCGCCAAACGCCGCTCCCCGGCTGACCTCCTCTAAGTCAAACGCTGGTCCGCCGCTCACGCGTGAATAGTGGCCCTTGCCATTGTTAAGCCAAAACTGATTAACCTGTCGCAACGGAAGCCCGCCTGGGTCTTTACGTTGTTCTGGAATAGCCGAGACAGCACCGTTGACGCTAATAAGGTCCAGATCCCCGTCCATATCGATGTCGATCCAACCGGTGCCGAATCCAGTGAACGGGAGACTCGATGCCGAGATGCCGGATGCGTCAGAGCGGTCAGTGTAATGACCGTCGCCGTCATTCACATAGAGCGTATTTGTTTCTGCAGTTAGGTGCGTTAAGAACAAATCCACGTCACCGTCTTGGTCGAAATCCTCGGCAGACACGCCCATGCTTGCTTCCGAGACCCCATTGGCGTTCACTGCCGCGCCTGCTAGGAGGGCGTTATCGAAAAAACGAACTCTGTCTGTGTTCAACCAGAGCAGATTTTCAACAGGATCGTTAGCGACATAGAAATCGGTTTGCCCATCCGAGTTGAAGTCGTTGGCTATGACGCCTAACGCGCCGCCGTGACGTCCCCTAATGCCCATTCGGTCCGTTACATCCCGAAAGGTGCGATTTCCCTTATTTACGTATAGCCGATCCGATGTGGCGCGGTAATGTTCGGGCGAACAGTAACTTGGTCGGAGGAAATGATCTCGACAGACTTTGTGATTCGTCAGCGTAAAATCAACATAGTTGGCAACGTAGAGATCAGGTAGCCCATCGCCGTTAACGTCGGAAAAACTGGCCGACACGGACCAGGCGTGGTCCTCGAGACCTGATCCGGGCGTTATGTCTCGAAAATGCCCGTCACCAAGATTTTCAAAAAGTTGGTTGGTCCCAAAGTTCGCGAGGAAGACGTCGAAGTCACCGTCGTTATCGATATCCCCGGTGGCAATACCCACCCCGTATTCCGTCGCGACCACGCCAGAATTTTGAGTCACGTCCACGAATCGAACACCATCGTTGTTGCTTACGTTTCGATACAAGCGATCCTGCGGCGGATTGGTACGGTTACGGCCGGCAAGTGGCCCGCCTTGGATAAGCCATAGGTCCATGCGTGAGTCACCGTCAAAGTCCAGAATCCCGACACCGGCGCCCATAATTTCGGCTAGCCAGAGCTCCCCCTGCATCCCGTTCACATGCCAAAACTCAAGCCCAACGTCCTGCTCTACATTAACAAACCGGACGTCTGCAGCGGCCGTTAGCGGTAGCAACAGCGGACACAGCCAGATGGATTGGGATAAATTCAATATCCCTTCTCACGCATGTCTTTGACCAAATACTACCCGTGACTGGGGTCGAGCAATACAGGAAGTTTTTTGATTAACTCTTTGCGAGAAAGCCAGGGCTATCGACGACGAACGGTCCCTTCTCCCTCACGCAGGTAGACGTTATGCCCGGCTTCGAAGTCGCCGAATACTTCAGTCTTGCCACTCGGCCATTGCACTTCGACGTCCCGGACCCGGGATTCGTCACTCAAACCAAAGTGAACGCGGGGATCATTGGAATCAAGATAGCTGCCCTCGGGTTGAACCCGACGGGTGATTCTTCTGGAACCGATCGTTGCGGTGATCAACGCGCCGTGGGCGTCACGCCCTTCGCGGACCAGCGTTTTAAACCGGATCCAATTCCCGCGTTCTGGCACGCGATTCATGAGCAGGTAGGCTGGACCGTCACGATTCACGACGAGCAAGTCGAGACCGCCGTCGTTGTCGACGTCGCCTACCGCTGTGCCACGGCTGCTGTGTATCAGTGTTTGTGTCGTACCGCCTTTAGGGTCGATTTCAACGAACCTGCCGTTAGACGTACCTCGGAAAAGCACGTTGGGTTCGGCAAGAAGATCGCTCGTGTAGGCAGTGGACGGGTCGACCCGACCGTTTGCCTCGTATAAATCGAGTCGTCCGTCGTTATCGAAATCGGCGAGGACGACGCCCCATCGGGTATAACGACGGCTGGGCAAAGCAAGGCCAAGCGCTGACGTGGCGTCAGCAAAGTAGGTGCCCTCATTGCGGAAGAACGAATCCGTCTGTCCCTGAAGATTAACTACCAGGAGATCAATATCGCCGTCGTCATCGATATCGCCGGACGCCACCCCCATGCCGGCTTTAGCCACGCCGTATTCGTCCACCGCGACGCCTCGAAGCATGGCTTCTTCATCGAACTGGAACGAGCCTCGGTTGAGCCACAGCTGGTTTACCGTCATGTCATTTGCGACGAAAATATCGGGGTTTCCGTCGTTGTCGAAATCGCCGCTGACGACGCCAAAGCCGTTTCCAAAGGCACGGTTCAGACCGGCCTCAAGGCTCATGTCCGAGAAACTGCCGTCACCGTTGTTGCGGAAAAGACGGTCGACCGCGGAGGATTGATAATTTTGTGGAGGACAATACGTCGGCACCCCGCTAATAAAACACTGGAGCTCGGTAACCTCGCTCCAATTGATATAATTCGCGTGAAATAGGTCCAGATCTCTGTCCCCATCGAGGTCGACGAATACGGCGGCGGTGCCCCAACCCGGATCGTTAAGTCCGGCTTCGGCTGAAACGTCTTCAAAGTTCCCGTGGCCATCGTTACGAAATAGAGCGTTCGGGCCAACGTTGGTGACAAATAGGTCGATATCTCCGTCGTTGTCGTAATCGCCAACGGCGACACCCATGCCATACCCACGGTCGTCGGCGCCGTGTGCATCTTTTGCCTCCTCAAACCAACCATCTCCCTGATTGACGTAAAGTCGATTGGCGGGCTGTTCACGGCCTGCTTCGAGATCATAAAGACTACCGCTCTGTACGAGGTAGGCGTCGAGGTCGCCGTCTCCGTCAAAATCCGCGAGCGCCGCGCCGCTCCCAACGATTTCGGGAAGCAAGTGACGGCCGGCGAAACCTGTTTGATGCTGAAACGTGATTCCTCTGGAGACCGCCTCTTCGCTGAACCAAGCCACGCTGGTCCCGTCAACGGATACAGCTGGTCGTTCTGAACAGGCTGCCAATGATAGTGTTAGGAAGGCTGCTAGTCCGCGGTGCGCCAGTCGAGAATGTAATGAAAACCAATAAGGACGGGTCTTGAGGGCCATCGGACGTGCGACCCTCAAGCCGCATCCAGAACGCTCAGGCGCATACGTGCCGATGCGACTTCGTCCGGATGAGTTCCTAGTTTTTCGGCCCAATCAAGGGCTCTTCGCGCCTCATCGAACCGCTTGGCCTCGGCGAGGCAGCGGCCAAGGTAGACGTGGCTCATGGTAAACGAGATGTCAATTTCGACGGCTCGTTCAAAGTAATTGATGGCCGCAGTCCAATTTTCGCGAGCGCCTTCGATGAGCCCACCACTATGTAATGCAGCGACCGGATCATTCACACCATGGTTGATAGCTTTCTCAAGGGATGCGAGCGCTTCGTCGTAGCGGCCTTGTTGCATTAGCATCTGCCCTAACTGTTGGTGTCCTTCAGCTTGATTTGGGTTAATTTCGATGGCCCGCTTGAGGTGGTGTCGGGCCTCGTCGATTTTCCCTTGCTCACGGTACAGTCCCGCTACATTGACATGAAAGTAGTAATAATCAGGTTGGAGTTCGAATCCCTCCAGAATGGTTTGTAACGCCTTCTCGGAATCGCCAGTTCGTAAATACGCGAGGCTTAAATGACTCAGAAGCGCTGGGTTTTCCGGACGAATTTCCCGCAGCGTTTCCAACAACGTCATCGCGTCCGCATAGGCGCCAGCTTTGAGGGCGTTTTCCGCGTGAATGAGGCGACCGCCGAAGCCACCAATATAATCGACTTTCTGGGCTTGGATGGGATCACGCCATCGAAGTGGTACGTCGCGGCGTCCTCGGGCAAACGCAATCCGCGCATCGTCCACGCGACCGAGTGCCCGATACGCGTTACCCAGCATGCGGTAAAGGTGCGGGTGATGCATTGCCTTGCTGAGGGGCTCAAGCAGATTGGTAGCTTCTGCTGGACGGTCCTCGAGCAACAGTAGGCGAGCGGTGCCCGCGATCGCGGGCGGTCCAGCGCCCAAAGCGGCCGCCTCCTCGTACGCTTTTGTTGCTTCGCCGAGACGCCCAAGGTCGATGAACCATGCGCCTTTGAGTAGCCACGCTGGCACATAATTTGGATCGAGTGAAATAGCTCGTTCCATAGCGGCAATTGCGTTTTCTTGTTGGTTCTTTTTTGCGAGCAGCATGGCTTGAAAATAAGGCCATGCAAACGTACCTGGATCGAGTTCTTCAGCTTGTTTGTAGGTGGTTAGCGCTGCGTCCGGGAACCCGTTCACGTCGTAGGTCATTGCTAGTCGACCTCGCATAGCACCCGAGCTCGGCAACGATTTGGCTTTGTTTAAACTCTCATGAAGGAGTTCCGCGAGATCAGCGTCAATGCCTTTTGTTTCAACGGATACAAATTGATCGGAACAAGAAATGAGGATAAAGACAAAACTAAGGATGGCCGCCTTCAACACGAATCCAATCAACTCACGTGGCGGCGCGCGCAGTACGATTGTCGTGATACGCGAGTCGTTCGTACATAGTGCGTGCGTTTGTTCTTCTCCTGACCTGGCTCGCATCGTTTTCTTACGTTCTATGCCGGATTGATCGGGCTCATGGCGAGGTAGCGCGACGAGTTTAGGAGCCCGCGAGTGGGCCAGTATCTAAATATCGTCAGTTATTTTCCAGTTCGCCGGAATTGCTCAGTAACAGGCATCGATTGCGGTTCTGCGGATTGAGTTCTTCTTTTACCCGTTCGCATCGAATCCGAGTGGCGTTGATGGGACGTCGGTTAGGACCAATCAACTGAAAACGATTTCCTAGAAAGGATGAAATCCGCGTGACTCTCACGTGGTCGCCCACTTTTAGTTTCCCACCGGGGGCTAGTTCCGCTTCAAACAGAAGCTCATTATCCAAAGCAATCAGTTGTCGATCTCGGACGAGGTTTTTGAGTGCGGTGACTTCACCCGTGTAGCGTTTTGGGATACTTAACACCGACCGCTCGACGGTGGTTTTTGTCACAGTTTCTTCGGGTTTGCTGTCGCGTTTAAAGATCCGTCGACGGCGCGGCTCCTTTTCCCGATCGTCATTGCGTCGAAAAACATTGAAGCGGGAGCGCTTCTTGCTCACGGGCGCCTTCGATTCCACTGGTGAACTTGTTTGTTCGGTCGGTATCGCGATGTCTTCGTAGCTGGGGATGGATACCGCTTTTTCCGCTTTAGGCGGGGACCCTTGTGGTCGCTCGATTTCGTTTATCTGTGAAGCGGTCCGCAAACATGCCTGGCTTTTTTCTGAGTCGTCGATGGCTAAACAACTCACGACCTTTCTGCAAGTTGCTTGCCGGTCCACGGGTAATCGCTCGCACCCCGACTCCTCGGAATAGGTATTGGATCCCACGAAACACCGCCACAAACAAAAAGCCCAGCGCCGAGAACGCCGCTGGGCTTTGGACTTCATCAACTCAGATTCGTTCAGAATCCGATGGTGAGTCGGGCAAACGCCGTACGACCCATGATGTTGTCGAGGTAGGGCTCGTAACCAGCACCGGACGGGATAGGATCGGGCATGGAATCGAGGATGTTGCGCGCAGCAAGGTTCAACGAAACGTAGCCAAAGCCACCCAGATCGGGTCGGGTGAACGTATAGCTCAAGTCCACATAGGTCCGGGCTGAGATCTCACAATACGGGTTACGATCCTGGTCAGCACAGGCCTCGCTTTCCGGAATATCAATAGAGCTTTTGCCATTATGCTCCTCCGGTAATGCGCCCGGTATGTGTTTGACCTCATCCCACGCGGCGTCCACGTCGGTGACGGAATCGTGCCAACGAAGCGTCAATTGGGCCACGTGATTGTCGCGGAACCAACGTAGGGTAGTGTTGACGCGCCATTCGGGCGCTACCGGTAACGGCTGGTACAGAGAGTACGTGCCAAACCAATGGGCGCCGTTGTTGCGGTTGCCCACACCGTCGACTTCAATTCCCGCAAAAGTGTGACCGCTGTCGGCCGCGTAGCGCATCAAATAGAGTTCCAGCATTTGCGTTGCGCTCACGCCGACTTCGAAGGTTCCATAGTCGCCTCCGATATACGGGATATCCGCGGCGTCGACACGATAACGGAGATTGTAAATCAACGTCGTCGTGCCCTGCTCGCCTTGGTTCAACCAAGGGTTGTCCGCTTCCATCAGACGCAGCCCGTTTTCGCCGCCACCGCGCACGATTACCGTGTTACCAATGGGCTCTTCCTCGTTCGCAACCCAAGAAAGGGCCGCATTGAGGCGGCAGTCGAGCTCGTTCTGCGAAGTCTGTGCGATGTAGTCGGGCGGCGTAATCCATGTGCCCTCGGGCCCCGCAGCCTGTGCATTATCGTAATCAAGATCGGTTCCCGGGCAGGCGGCTGACGCATACGGCTGAAAGCCGATACCCGCCGATGCCAGGTTACCGCTCGCGCCCATCCGTTCAACCCGACCGTTGAACGTCACCTTGGTGTAGTCCACGTCCATGGTGAGGTCGCCGTCGAGGAGTCTGACCGAGGCTCCCACGTTCCAGAGGTCAGACACCTCCGCGCTCAGACCAGAATTTTGTGAATCCGCGACAAGCACGTCGGGAACGCCGCCGCCTTGTGAGACGCCATTACAGTCGTCCAATTCCGGCATGTTGTCACAGATGTAATCGTAGACGGTTTGGAAGTTATCCGGTCGCACCGACACGTTGAACAACTGGAACATGCCTGGCAGTACAAAGCCCTCGGTCAAGCTGGCCCGTACAGCCAACCAGTCCGTGGGCGAATACCGAACAGCAATCTTTGGAATCGTGGTGTCGAATTCGGCTTTTTGCCCACGCGCACTGACCGACCCGCGCGCTTCAAATTCTGCGTAGCGCATGGCTACTTGCAGTTCCATATCGCCCCACTTCGGGCTGTTGATCAGTGGCAACTGAAGCTCAACAAATACTGCGTTGGTTTCCTCTTCGGTGTACTGGAAATTCGTCCGTGCAGAACCAAGGGCAGAGGCGCCCAACTGGTTCGGACGGTATTCCTCCGACTCCAAGCGCATGTGGACACCTGCGGCAAGACCGACCGGAGAATCGTTCCACGGCAGATCAAATATCGCACCGTTAGACACCACCGCGTCAATCACATCCATGCGGATGTTGCGTTGGTCGTGCCGCAGCAGCACTCCCGCGTACCGATGCTCGAGCTCGGTGTTAGCCGCTGGATGATCTGGGTTCCGCCAGGCGTCCAGCAGCTGACCGTATTCGTTGCTGTCGAGCCACGCCGTGCTGAAGGGGTTCCAGCAGGCGTCGTTCATTTGCCCGCCCTGACAACGCATGGAAGCGACTGTCCACGGCCATACCGGCTCGGCGTAATCTTCCTCGCGCTTGCTCCAGGCAGAGATCCAGTCGAAATCGATGATCCATTCTGTATCCGGAATGGTGATTTCGGTACCAAGACGAATCCGGAGGTTGTCGATCTGGCGACGTCGGTTGTAAGACATATCATCGTTCAACCAAGAGATGGTGTTGCCGTGCGGTTGCTTCGGCGCGATGGACATATCGATAAGTCGTACATCCTCGAAGAGATGCACGCCACCGCTGTCGGGGTCGAAACGGTCAACGAGACCGTCACCGTCGGAATCAGCGAGCGAGGCAACCACGCCGTCACCGTTGCTGTCGACGCCGTAGACGCACTCCCACCATTCGGCGGTCGGATCGCTGCAGTAGTTCTGTAAGAGCACACGGGATTCGACGTCACCTTGCGCATTAAAGTCGGCGACACCGTCGCCGTCCCAGTCACGGTCGGGGATTCCGTCGCCATTGGTGTCTTGTGCGAAGACGTAGTATTCCCCCGGCTCTTCAAGGTAATCGTAAATGCCGTTGTTGTTGCTATCCGTGTAGCTAAGGTAACTGTCAGCAGGGAAACCATTGCTTCCATCCGCAAAGGCGTGGAACGGGTTGCCCGGATTCTCCCCGAGTACCATGGGCGTATTCATGCCCATCAGGCTGATGCGGTCCATCTCGTCGAGGTTTCCGACCACGTCACGGGTGCCGTAATCCATGGTAGAAACCACAAACTCACCTTTGATCTTGACGTAATCGTTAAGCTCATGTTCAAAGTAGGCGAAGACCTGTTGCTGGTCGCGCTTGGCCTCGATGTCTTGGAAGTCGGAAATGACTTGGCGGCAATCCTGCCGGCTTCCACCATATTGTCCTTCAGTCCCTTCATACGCCGAGAGGCCCGCAATCTCACCGGTCATAAAGCCATTGTAGAAATTGCCAGGGGCGGCGTGATCGGTGACGGCCAATCCGCTGAGATAATCCTGGGTTTCAAGGGTTGCGGAAGGGCGAGCGGGATCGCCGATAGGATTGAGGTGGGGTAAATAAGACGCCCCTGATCCGAACTCAAAACCACAACCAGGGTCGACGTGACGCACCGAGCGGTTCCGCCCTGTGGTGTCAGCTAGCGGTGCCCAGGTGACGTCCTGCATCCATTGGCCCTCATACTGGTACCAGGCACCGCCGTTGTAGGGCTGCAGTGCGCCGTCGCTACCGCGAACGGGCACGGACCAATCGCCGGGGTTACCGCGGCCCATTTCGTTATAAGGTGGGAGGTACTGCCCGGTCCAGTTGGCCGAACTTTGGATGTAATTTGGGCGATCGGTGAGCTTCATCCGCTCACCGTCACGAATTTCCAGAGCAAAGATGATGCTGGTGCGCTCACCTTGTGCACCTGCCAATAAGCTCATCCGCTTTTGTGGCGCTCCGTGATCGGTCGCTTGCTGGACTTCGTAATTCATCATCAATCCCTCGAAGTTCTTTCGCGGGATCAAGTTGACAACGCCGGACACTGCCTCGGATCCGTACAACGCGGACGCACCATCAAGGATGGTCTCCACGCGGCCAATGGCAATACCGGGGTACAGGTTGGTGACGTCGGTTCCAGCGCGGCGCGTCCACCAGCTATAACCGGTGACGTTTGCGGGGACGCGATGCGAATCCATCATCGTCATCGTGGCGCGGGTACCGAGGCCCCTTAAGTTGGCCCATACCTCACCACCTTGTTGCCAGTTCTGATCATCGCCACCACCGAATTCGAACGGTGCAGCGTTTGCATTCACACCGACCTGGAAGGTTTGGTCAAACAGAACATCGCCAAGGTCAGGGGTTGCAGCCATTTCCAAATCGAGTGAGTCAATGACGTTCATTGGCGAGGGCAGGTCAAAGTTGTCTCGCCGGATAAATGATCCGGTGACAATGATCTCTTCCACGTCGGTGTCAGCGACACACTCCTCAATATTCTCGTCGAAGATGTAGCCGGGCAAGCACCGCGCCTCGTCGGCCGCAAACGCGTTACAAACGGTTAAAGATAAAGCGAGTGAGCCCCACTTTAAGAAGACTCTCGGGTACCGCATAAATTTCTCCTCTCCACATAGGAAGACGCGGGATGGTCGATATTTGGAATGTTCTCGTTACCGCGAGCGACCCCACGGCACAGACAATCCCCCTGTTACGGTTTAGTTACGCCTTGACACATCAAATGTCAACATTGCATATCGCTGGGATTTAGGATCGTAGTCGAGGTTGTGTTTCAAAGCCTCGAAATTACTCGGGATCGTTGCCCATTTTGGACTGTGCGATGTCATCAAACGAGCGTCTATACGGTAATTTTAAATAAATCGTGGGGTTTCTTATTCTGAGCATTTACTCGGCCCCGCCGATTTGTTCGACGGCTTCGTCCGCGTTGATGGCGTCACTGAAATCTTGGTAAATCGATTCGTCCATGAACCGGCAGGTCAGCTTCTTGAAATGTGTCCCCGCTTTTCGACTCATGTCACACACCACGCGGTTTTCGCGGTTACCATATTGCTCGCGGTATTCTTCAATGAGCTGCTCAAGGTGAGGTATGTACTCGGGCGGAATCTTGGCCCATTGCAAGCGGAAATAGTTCATGATTTCTGGAAGGGTGTCGGGTGTTGCAGCGAGCGCAAGCCATGCGATGGCTGCTTCTGCATCTCTCGGCGTACCGATGCCTTGCTGGAACAGGAATCCAACTCGTGCTTGCGCCAAGCGAAAGCCGCGTTTGGCTGCCACCAGTAGATAGGGGAACGATTCAGCGTACTTTCCACGCCGGTAAAGGAGAGACCCTTTACTACGAGCCTTATAGGTTTCCAACAGATATTCAAATTGCGGCACCTGCCCCTTACCGGGCTTCGGTGCCGTCACGATCATCTCTTCGTCCGGCTCTTGGTCCGAGTACAAAGCGCTGTCTGAAGATTCTTCGACATCCCCAGGGAAGTCCTGAAATACCCCACTTTCGGTCGCTATCGCGACGTGTGTCATCGAGATCAGAAGCAAAATTGATAGACGTTTCAACGCCTTAGACGAATCCAAGTGTTCCCCCCTGGCCATGTTTTAGGAGTCACCATGACCCATGGTCAACGGTAGCAGTGTACTTGATCTTGCAGCGACGACGCATTGGGACGAATCAGTGGGTCGCGGGTTGCTAAGCATTAGCGTCGAAACGAAGTGGTTTGCATCGGTCGACGGAGGTCATAATGGCTTTTAAAGGCTGCAACGAACTCGGTTTTTCGGGTCGCTATACGGTTTTTGCGGCCCGGTACATTCATAATTGACGTCCGAATGAGCATATAAATTGCGGTTGTCAGCTTTGACTGACTCGCAGCATGGTGTTGTAATCGAGCCCAGCCACCGTCCTGCTCGCCCAGTTTAGCTGTCGAAAAAAGATCAAAACAGGAATTTTCTATGTTCCGACTAAAAAAACTCAATGCCGCCATGATGGCGGTAGCCGCAAGTACCACGGC
>JAYGFA010000102.1:0-27907 GCA_046582115.1 Pseudomonadales bacterium
GGGCCGTCTATCAACTCGGAAAAAGCAATCAGGCGTTGGGCTTCTTCATAATGAAGTTTCTCGATCAGTTGCCCATCCATAACAGCTACGCCCTTCCCAGCGGACAACGCCTCGGTCCATGTTCTTATAATCTGTCTGGCGTGAAGTAACGCGGACTCTTCTACTCCGAAAACACGGTTTGCCACCTCAATCTGGGACGGGTGGACCAGACACTTGCCATCGAATCCTAGGTTACGACCCTGTTCGCATATCCGTTCGAACGCCCTTGTATTCTCGAGGTCGAGATGGACTCCGTGGAGAATGTCACAACGCTCCGAACGGGCAGCGTTCAAACATCTCGAAAGCGCGTAGAATACGCTGTCGCGATTGTCATTGTGTCGAGCTCGCAAATCGGCGACCAAGTCGCTCGTGCCCATGACCAACACGTCTGCCGAAGATTCCGCTATCTTCTCGACGTTGGTTACTCCGCGAGGCGTTTCGATCATGACCCAAAGGTCCTTTCTCGAGCCAAGGGACGCGTCGATATACTGACGAAACTCGACGACTTGCTCCGCTCGCTCCACTTACGGGAAAAGAAGGCCATCGGCACGACTCCTCACGAATGCTTCGACGTCGTCGTGCCACCAAGGAGTTTCAGACCCGTTACAGCGAACCACTAGCTCCCGCCGGCCGTAGTCGCCCTGAACTAGAGCTTCCTGGACTCGCTGACGCGCGTGAATTTTTGCGTCCGCTGCTACCGCATCTTCTAGATCAAAAAATAATCACGTCACACGCCAAAGAGCACGCCTTTTCCAGGGCCCGCTCATTAATCCCTGGCACGAACAACGCGGAACGACGCGGTTTCATCGATACATAGTCCGTACTTCAGCTACACCTACGAAAACAACGCTTTGCATCAGGTTTTCCTCCGAAGAAAATCGCGCGAGTCGGTGATCTTTGTCCGTTCTGAGGTGCGCGATCTGCTCTCAACTAACCACTGCATTACGATTCCAACGGCAATGGCCCACCCCAATGACATTCCCAGTATGTGTGATATTAGGTGACGATTCGTGAAACGGATTGATAGGAATGAGACTGTTCGCACCCGATGTCCACTATTGAGAAACCAAAAACCGATAACTGCCCACCGAGGAACCCACGCATCGCCGGCCTATCATCACCGTATCGCGAACGTTCGTAATCCTCCATCAAGCTTCAAATCGAGGTAGACCCTCATCCAGCTGAACGCCAAACGTGTTCAACGCCATCGCAAGCATCGTGTATTGCCCTACCGTAAAAACTATGTCCATAACCTGTCGAGTGTCGAAGTGCTCGTTGAGTTCTCCCCAAATCTCCTCCGACAACATCTTGTCCCTTATCAACTCATCCGCAGTGCTGAGCAGAAGTTTTTCGAGCTCGCTCAGACCATCACCATGATTTCCTATAGCTTGAATTTCGTTGTCACTTAAGCCAGCTTCTCGAGCAATCACGACGTGTTGTCCCCACTCGTATTCCGCGTTGGCAAGCTTGGCGGTCCGGAGGATCAACACTTCTCTTTCCCTCACCGTTATCGTCGATTTGCCGAGGATATGGTTCGCGAACACGAGCCAACGACGAAGCAGGTCTGGATGACGAATTAACGTTCCGAATACATTGAATACTCGATCACCAGCTACAAAGGGTTGCATGAGATCGCGTTGTCCTTGATCCCATTCAGATTCAGATAGCGGCGAGATCCGTGGTTCTGACAAGCGCATTTTTTACCTCTTTCACAATGAATTAATGTTATTAGCCAATTGGCACGACGTAACTCGGTTCCGTTTTACCGGGTTTCGTACGAATCTTTCACGACGTACTATCCCAACGATACAATTATAAGACAGGGTATTGTCATGGCCTTTCGCACGATCGAAGAGACCCAATTCGGAGTCTCCATGTTCCCAACCGATTATTCGATTCAGCCCGTGGAACTTGCGAAAGCAGTCGAGGAACGGGGACTCGACAGTTTGTTTTTCCCAGAACACACGCACATCCCAGCAAGTCGCACGTCTCCCTTCCCGGGAGGCGGTGATCTACCGAAACAATACTGGCACAGCCACGATCCATTCGTCGCGTTAGGAGCTGCTGCCGCTGTCACTCAACGTATTCTTTTAGGCACCGGGATATGCCTAATCATCGAACGTGACCCGATTACCACGGCTAAAGAAATCGCTTCGCTCGACATGATTTCGCAGGGTCGAAGCGTTATCGGTATCGGAGCCGGCTGGAATCGCGAAGAGATGGAAAACCACGGAGCAAATTTCTCGCAACGCTGGGCCATTGTCCGAGAAAAGGTACTCGCGATGCGAGAAATTTGGACCCAAGACGAAGCTGAATTTCACGGCGAGCACGTCGATTTCGACCCCATTTGGTCGTACCCCAAACCTGTACAGAAAAACGGGCCTCCGATATGGATCGGGGCCAATTCAAAATGGGTCTTCGATCGTATTGCCGAATACGCCGACGGCTGGATGCCTATTGGGGGGTTAGGATCTGGAAACATGGAGCGTCTACGTGACGCATTCGAAGCCCACGATAGAAAAGTTGAAGACCTCGATCTTGCACTCTTCGGTAGCCCCATGGATGCAGATCAGGCACGTGGACGAATCGAACAAGGCTTCGACCACCTCATCTTTAACCTTCCCTCGGAGACGGCCGATAAGGTCTTACCAATCCTCGATCGTTGCGCAGGGGTCGTAAAGGCAATCCGCGGCTAAACGAATAACCGCCGACACCCGCCCACGGACCGAAAGCGGAATCGCGCCAGCTTTGAGCCATGGTGACAAAGAACCTACTCATCGTTTATCACTCCAAGACAGGGAAGACCGAGCGCCTCGCCAACGCCGTTTACGAGGGCGCAAGCGATGAGTTGTTCGAAACGATTTCTGTATCGATGAAGACCGCACGAGAAGCTGGTCCTAACGATATTATTGGAGCCACCGGATTACTCCTCGGCACACCGGAAAACTTTGGTTATATGTCCGGAGCCATGAAGGACTTCCTCGATCGAACCTTCTATGAGGTCGAAGGAAAAATCCAACCACTGCCTTACGCAACGTTTATAAGTGCCGGAAATGATGGTACCGGCGCATTACGAGCAATCCGGAGAATCGCCAACGGTTACCCATTTCAAGAAGTCCAGGAGCCGGTGATAGCACGTGGAGATCCGACACCCGATGACCTGGAAAAGTGCAAAGAGTTAGGTATGGCGCTCGCCGCCGGCATCGACGCTGATATTTTTTAGGTCACGTGCTGACACTCAGCCGACACCCTTCACGAACATCTCGATTCAATTCGCGCCGCGCCCAAACGTATCCGAATAGACCGAATACGACTTTACTCACTGCGATTGCGACAAAAATACCCCGATACTCGAAGGGAGAATTGAGAACAAGCGCGGGGGGTATCCGCACGAAGACCATAAGTGGTTTGCTCTCGGATCACCATACCACCCCTAAGAATCGGGCCAAAAACCGCAATGCGAAAGAAGCTCGGGTTATATTACGTACCGCATTTTCGGAACCTCGTTTTGACCGAACGCACCGCCAACATACTCCAAAGCATTAGCGCGATTTCGTCAGATGAATGGAACCGCTGTGCCAACCCGGCCAGCGAGGAATACAACCCATTTCTGGACCACCGTTTTCTTCGGGCGCTCGAAGAAAGCGGCAGTGCTATCGCCGAAACCGGATGGCAGCCGTTTCATCTTTGCCTAAAGGAAGCGGAGACTACGGTCGGCGTTGTACCCATCTACCTCAAATCGCACTCAAGAGGAGAGTATGTTTTTGATTCGGGCTGGGCCGACGCGTTCTACCAAGCAGGCGGCGAGTACTATCCGAAAATGCAAGTTAGCGTTCCGTTCACGCCTGCGACCGGGCGTCGGCTTCTCGCGAATGATTCGTCGGATCGAGACAAAATCGAAGAACAACTCCTGCGTGCGCTCGTTCAAGTCGCACAACAGATCAAAGTCAGCTCACTCCATATGACCTTCCTGCCTAAAGCCCAGTGGGACCGGGCCGGCAAGTTCGGGATGCTGCAACGGATGGATACGCAGTTCCATTGGCACAACAATGGTTACGATACGTTCGAAACTTTTTTGGAAGATCTATCCTCGAAGAAACGTAAGAACATTCGTCGTGAACGCCGCGATTCGGTTGCTAACGACATTACGATCGAGTGGATTACCGGAAGCGATCTTAAAGAAAAACATTGGGATGCGTTTTACGAATTTTATATCGATACCGGCAACCGCAAGTGGGGGGCCACATACCTATCGCGTTCCTTTTTCAGTTTGATTTCGGAATTGATGCCTGAACGCACGCTGCTGATTTTATGCAAAAGAAACGGTCGTTATATTGCCGGCGCCATTAACTTTATCGGCGACAAAACATTATATGGCCGAAATTGGGGCTGTCGCGAAGATCATCGATTTCTCCATTTCGAAACGTGTTATTACCAAGCCATCGAGTTCGCAATCGCAAATCAACTCGAGTCAGTAGAAGCTGGCGCTCAAGGTTCACACAAAATCGCTCGGGGCTATATGGCGGAACCTACCTACTCGGCTCACTGGGTCCGAGATGCTGGATTTCGCGACGCCATTGCCCAATTTCTCAACGATGAACGGCGTTACGTCGAACAAGACATTGAATGGGTTGACTCGCATACACCGTTTCGCACCGACGTCGATCTGGAAAGTTATCAAGATCGCGTCAAACTAGATCGGCTGTCGGACTAGGCATACGCCGGTAAGAACGCGTACATAAATGGTATGCCGAATATCTACACGTCGACCCTCCAAGCACGCTGTACTCGTCGAGGTCTCACGACTACCACGGTTATGACCCAGGCTTCGCGTCAGAACAAGCCCTATTCCTTTATCATAACGAAAGTTCCTGGCGTTCGGACTGCACATGCTCCGCCAATCAATTAAAACCATACTCGACCGGGAAATCGGACTTGATAAACACGTTCAAATAAACGGTTGGATTCGTTCACGGCGGACATCAAAAGGGGGGTTTTCATTCCTCTCGCTTCACGATGGCTCTTGTTTTGACGCCTTACAAGTAGTTGCCGATAAGTCGCTGCGGAATTATGAGTTGATCACCGAAATCGCGACAGGGACAGCAGTGTGTGTCTCAGGAGAAATCGTGCAATCGCAAGGTCGTGGGCAAAACCGTGAACTTCATGCCGAGCGTGTCGAAATCATTGGGGCTGTCGAGGATCCCGAGTCATATCCAATAGCAAAGAAACGTCACAGCTTCGAATTTCTACGTTCCGTGGCGCATTTACGGCCAAGAACCAACACTTTCGGGGCCGTCGCAAGAGTGCGAAATGCCGTCGCCCAAGCCGTGCACGAGTACTTTGCCACGAACGGCTTTATCTGGGTGAATACTCCAATCATTACAACAAGTGACTGCGAGGGCGCGGGCGAACTTTTCCGTGTCAGCACCCTAGATCTCGCTAACGGGAATACGGAAAACTATGATCAGGACTTCTTCGGCAGAGAAACGTTTCTGACAGTTTCCGGGCAACTTAATGTGGAACCCTACTGTCTGTCCCTGAGCAAGGTCTATACGTTCGGTCCAACCTTTCGAGCTGAGAATTCCAATACCTCGCGCCACCTGGCTGAGTTCTGGATGATCGAACCAGAGATCGCGTTTGCGGATCTTGACGTTAACGCAGACCTTGCCGAAGACTTCCTGAAAACGATCTTTCGCCATGTCCTCGATCGCGTACCCGAGGACATGGGGTTTTTTGCAGAACGAATCGATAGCAATGCAATTCGGCGCCTTGAAAACGTTATATCAAGTGTCTTTGAACGTATGGAATATACCGACGCAATCAAAATTCTCGGGCAGTCGGGCGAGTCATTTGAACACCCCGTGCGTTGGGGTCTCGATTTACAGTCTGAACACGAGCGATATCTCACCGAAAAGCATGTCGGCGGTCCCGTCGTGGTGATGAATTACCCGGAAGAAATCAAAGCCTTCTACATGCGTTCCAACGATGATGGCAAAACTGTCGCTGCTATGGACGTTTTGGTTCCGGGCGTCGGAGAGATCATCGGCGGTAGTCAACGAGAAGAAAGGCTCGACAAACTCGATGAACGCATGGACGCGACCATGAAAGAAGAACTGTGGTGGTATCGGGACCTGCGACGATACGGGTCCGTTCCCCACGCTGGTTTCGGTCTTGGCTTTGAGCGTCTGGTTCTTTATATAACGGGGATGGAAAATATTCGTGACGTGATCCCCTTCCCCCGCGTGCCGCATAGCGCCGCATTCTGAACGCAGTAACGCCAATAACCGAGGTTCTTACACAAGCCTGATCAGATCTCTCAGGAAACTTGATCGTTTCCTTCTCGAATACCGCGGATGCTGCGTTCTCTGCAGTTTCAAGGAACTAAAGACCCACCAGTCAATTAACGCAACAACTCGATTGCTCGATGGATCAGCGGCTCCATCGATAGCCGCGTCTGTTCCCACGAAGGATCAACGCGTTTACCACGCCGATGGAGGCTGAGATTAAACCCGGTGATGATCGCGAACTTGTATGCAGCTAACGCCCGAAACCAATTTAGGTCCGTTAGCGGATCACCATACGCTTCGACGTAAAGATCCATCAGAACGTCTGGTTCGAGGAATACGGGACGATCGCCTCCCTCTCGACCCCAAGCCTCACGGTCACTAAACGTGCAAATCCAGCCAACGTCGTTGAGGGTGGCACCAATTCCTGTGAGTTCCCAATCGATGACAGCAAGGAGTTTCCCGTCAGCCGAACAAAATAAGTTAGACGTTTGAAAGTCTCCATGAAATATCCCAACGGGCGCTTCCTTCGGTAACGTTTCAAGTAGACGCTCCCGGCACTCGGGGACTCTGGCCAACAACTCCGGGTCAGCGGCTCGCTCGTAAAAGCGGTCCCAACGTTCAACATCTTCAACGAAGGGAACTGCTTCACCAAGATAAGGTGTCTCCGCCGGATCGATTTTGTGGATCTTGGCCAGCGCCGACATCACCTGACGACCAAGTTCCAATACCTGTTCCGCGTTCAGCTTCTCAACCCACTCGCCTGGACCAAGCCGCATCACGTCCCCATCCAGGCGCGGTACCACGAAATAAGGCCTCCCAAACCACTCGAGGTCATCGCCTGACCACCGGACAGTACAATGCGGGACATCTGTCCCGTCGAGTGCGGTCAGAACTTCAACCTGTCTGAGCACATCTGCAGTTCCACGCCAATTGACGTTGGGCGGGGGCAGACGAATGAACCAAGACTCCCTGGCATTTGGGGTTTGAACACTAAATCCATAAGCGAACCCAGCATGCCCCGGCATGTGGTGCACGTCGAAAACTTCAACGCCCGGGAATTGATATTTTGCCGCGCAGAACGGACCAAGACGACGTGCCAACTCGTCAAGATCCATCTTTAGACCTTGGCCGGCCCGGGAAACTGATCACGAAGCACTCGTTTGAGAATCTTTCCACTCGGGTTGCGTGGTATCTCATCTACAAAGACCACGCCTTTGGGCATCTTGAATCCGGCAAGTTTGCCGTTACAAAACTCCAAAACGTCTGGTTCAGTCAGTTCCTCGTCGGTACGCACGACGATCGCGAATGGTGATTCACCCCACGTTTCACTCGGCTGTCCAATGATTGCGGCCTCTGAGATGTCGTCGTGTGTCTGCAGAAGGTTTTCGATTTCCGCCGGATACACGTTTTCTCCGCCAGAGATAATCATGTCTTTAATACGATCTTGAATGTATACAAATCCCTCCCCGTCCATGCGTGCAACATCTCCGGTATGCAACCAGCCATCGACGATCGTTTCGGCCGTGGCATCGGGTCGGTTCCAGTATTCACGCATAATATGCTGACCCTTCACCAACACTTCACCCGCTTCATCGCTACCGCATAGCGATCCGTCGGGACGCACGATGGCAACGTCTGTGTGAAAAAAAGCTTTCCCTGTGGACCCGATCCGTTTGAGTGCATTTTCAGAATCAATTAAGCACGCTGGACCACACGTTTCGGTCAATCCATATACCTGGTGAATTTCGATCCCTAGGTCAGCGTATGCCTCAATCAACGATTCTGGCACTGGGGCGGCGCCGGACAGGCACCAACGCCACTGCGAGAAGTCATAGCGGTCGAGTTTTGGCACCTGAAGCATGAAATTTAACATCGCCGGAACGCACAATCCCGTTGTCACTTTCTCCAGATCAACGAGTTCCCATGCCCGGACGGGATCGAAACTGCGCATGACAACGCTCGTGACACCGCGGTAAACGTTCACGGTAAGCGGCGTGAGCGCGCCCACATGGAACATCGGCAGCGGCGACAAAAATCGATCTTTTTCTTGGAAATAGGTTGTCCCAGCGATGGTTAATACTCCCCACGCCGAGGTCTCGTGCGTATGCACAACGCCTTTGGGTAACCCGGTCGTTCCCGAGGTGTACATGATGTACAGCATGTCGTCTCCGACCGCCCCAATTTCCGGTTCTGCATGGTCAGCGGCATCGCGGAATGCCGCATACCCATCTGCAAAATATGCGACGTCGTCAGAATTTTCGACCTGCAGCCATTGTCGTATATCGGTACGATCACCACGGCTATGAAGTTCTGCCACCGTTTCGACGAACTCTTCGCTAAAGATAAGCCTGGTAGTACCGCTGTCTTTAAGGATGAACTCCAGTTCATCCGCAACCAAACGCCAGTTCAACGGTACAACGACGGCTCCAATCTTGCCCAACGCGAAATAGGCTTCCATGAATTCGGCGCTATTCATCAACAGGAGGCCAACGCGCTCACCTTTCTCTACTCCGTCAAGTACGAATGCGTTCCCGATTCGATTACAACGTTCATTAAGCGCCGCGTACGTTAGCCGCAAGCCGGTATTCCCATCGACGTACGCTTCACTATCAGGCGAAAGGAGCGATCGCTTCGCCAACCACAATCCGATGTTATTTTTCACACGAACCCTTTAGATGCTGGATCTGCGTTCCATTCTAAGACTATTTGTCGTTGACGAAACCTAATTCCAGATGCCGTTTGCCGCGAGTAAATGACCCCAAGCTGCGGCACTGGCTTCCACACGGTTTAGCTGGACAAAACTCGACAAACTGGACAGCCGACCCAAACTCTGTACAATTCCCGCCCCCTTTTTGTTCAGTACATTTATGGCGGAAGAACTGTACAGAATCGGCGCGGTGTCTAAACTAACGGGCGTTACCGTTGAATGTCTCCGCGCATGGGAACGACGCTATGGCATGAATCCAGCGGAAAAAGCTGGCAAGACGCGCTTCTACAGCGAAACACAGGTTCATCGGCTAACCCAGGTCAAGCGTCTGATCGATCAAGGTCACCCCATCAGCCAACTCGTAAACCTGAGTGATGCCGAACTCGCCCATCGATTGGGTCAATATCCGCCGGCGCCAACAATCCGGAGCCGTAGACCCAAAGTAGGCCTTGCCGGGACCACGTTGCTTTTAGCCGAAGAACAACACGGTGATGGCACCCGTCTGGACATCCTCGATCGTTGGTCGACCCCCGACGCTTTTGCCACAACGCGATCGCAACAGACCCGGCCACAACGACTTCCGAGACTCGACGTAGTTGTCTTGGAAGTGCCGAGCCTCGATACCTATCTTATTGATAAATATGTAGAATCTATAGATGAGCGGGTGGTAGTCATATACCATTTCAGTACCGAGGGCGACCTAAAAATCGCAGCGGAGCGTGAGCTAGAGGTGCTCGCCTGGCCGTCAACGTGGCAGCAAATCGAGGACGCGTGCCTGCGCTCCGACCGCGAGTCTCGCCGAACAAACTCGGCCCACCGTCGTTTCTCCGACGAACAACTTCTCCACATGGCGATAAGAACCAAAATCGAAGGCTGCGCCTGCCCTCGCGACTTGGTCCAACTAATTACACAAATTAACGCATACGCGATCCACGCCGAGCGCTGTGGCACGATCGACACGACGGCTATTCACCAAGAGCTCTCGATGGAAGCCAATGCAGCGAGAGCGTGCCTCGAAAACGCCCTCGGCGTTCTCGTAGAACAGGAAGAATCGGTTCACAAAGCCAATTAAATTACTGTACAAATACTATACATAAATCCTTGACAAACATTTTGTACTGTACATACTATGTGACCAAAGAGCTTAGGCGTGCAACACAACTTCAATGCAGTCCTCCCTTTCAAGTGTCCTTCCCCCAGCGAAGTTGTTTTCAGCGGCTCCCCGCCGCTGACACGCCTTTTTACTTTTCCTTGCCGAGGGGGCGTGTAAAGCGTCTTGGTCGCGGGACGGGTCTCTGTGCCCGCAGGTCCCGCGAGCGGCCTCTTCCAAATCTGTCGCTCAGTCCCGATTTGATCGCCGTCGCATAAGCTCGTGCGCCCGCCGCGAATTCGCATCGTCCCGGCACCGCGAAAGAATCTTCAGTCGGTCAATAGTTTGAGTGCTGAACGGGCCCGCGCGGATATTCCTTCTTTGTAGGCTTCTAAATCGAACTCCTGTTTTCCCATCGCCCCGACGAGATAACGTTTGTAGACACCCTGGGTTATCGCGCCCAAACGCCAGTGTGAAAACGCACGGTAGTAATTGATCCGTTCGAGGTTGCGCCCCGTCGCAGCTTCGTATCGCTCCTGGATCTCGTTTCGCTCAGGAAATCCGCCGATCGCTGTTGGTGCATTTTCTGCTCCGCGTTCCCCAACGGACGGCCAGTTATTGAGCATGTACCCAACATCCGCGAGGGGATCACCCAGCGTGCAGAGTTCCCAGTCGAGCAGCGCCGCCATTCGACCATCGGCGACGATCATATTACCCGGACGATAGTCGCCGTGAACTATAGTAGACCCAATTTGGGTCGGCAGGTCCTGGTGCAACAGATTCAGACTCTCATCCATTTCGGGAATTTCATGCGTTTTGGTGGCTTCCCACTGCTTTGTCCACCGTTTTAGTTGACGTTCAATGTACGCTTCCTTTCGTCCGAGTTGACCCAAGCCAACATCGTCAGGGTCAATCAAATGTAGGTTGGAGAGAACTTCGATCGCGTGCAGTCCAAACGAACGTCGCGCCGGTTCCGTCATTTTTTGTGCAGGTTGTTGGTTGTGCAATACGGTACCAATCACAAAACCCATAAGGTAAAACGGAACCCCGTTAACGTCCGTGTCTTCGCATAACCCAAACGTTGGGGCCACCGGGACCGACGAACCCGACAATGCGGACACGATTCGGTGCTCCCGACCCATATCGTGCGCACTCTCTAAAACGTGGCCTAATGGTGGGCGCCGCAGGACATACGCTGATCCTCGGGTATCGGTGAACCTGAACGTAAGGTTCGAATGGCCTCCGGCGATGAGCTCAAATTGAAGCGGAGGGACGATTTCCGGGATCCTGCCCCGAACCCAGTCCGTGACTTTCGCTAGCTCGATTCCATCGGTCATGATTCCAGCACTCTGCTTCCTCCGTCCTCTGGTGATAACCGGTCGAGGCACACCGCGTCAACCCTGGGAATCTACCCGGATCGATCGCCAGCGATACCGCGACGGTCAAGCCTGGCGTTATCGCTCGTTTTACGTCTCGTGACGCGTATTTTCGCTACCAAGCGCCAGAGTTGTTTAAAATAGCTAAAGTACAATTCAGCAATTCACTCGGTAGATACGTGATCGACCGACTGACGGCTCCCATCAAAGCCCTAGTACGCGGATTTGTCTTAATCCGTCAACCGCGATTGCGCCGATACGTGTGGCGACCCGCTGCCTGCAGTTTGGTCATCGTCACCGCGTTGCTCCTATTTGCGTTCAACTACCTCGAGATCGGTGTTCGAAGCATGATGCAACTATTGCCTGATTGGCTTTCGTTCTTCGGGTCCATTCTCGCACCGATTGTTTACGTGACCGCGATCGTGGTGAGTGGTTGGTTGGTTGGATTTATCGCGTTGATTATCGCGAGCCCTTTCTTAGGAAGCTTGTCGTCGCAAACAGAAGCGCACGAATACGGGATAGCTATCAGCTTAGACGAGAGTCTTTTGAAATCAGCTATCTCAGCGTACAAGCGAGAACTCACTAAACTTCGATACCATCTAACGTTACTGTTCATCGCCCTGATCGTTGGTTTAATTCTTAGTCCTATTGCACCTCTCGTTTGGCTGATAATCGGTGCCTGGGTAACGACCGCACAGTTCGTCGATTATGCTTCAGAAAACCGCGGGCTCCCTTTTACGCACACCCGCGCGCTTTTGCGAGCAAACCGGAGCGCTACCATTATTTTCGGGTCTCTCGTGGTCGGTTTGCTGGCATTACCTTTCCTTAGCATCCTCGTTATTCCTGCGAGCGTTTGTGCCGGAACCCTATTCTGGAAGTATCTACACGACTTACCGGCTGAACCCCCGTCCATGGCAACGCGCGAATAGTAATTCACATTGGAAAATCGCTTAGCAGAGCCGTTCCCGCACCCCCGCCATCCGCTCGATCGTCGCCAGCGCGTCGTCCTGATCTCTCGATATATTTCGCATTAAAACGTCCGTAAATCCAAGCTCTTTATAGGCATTTAGGCGTTCGGCAACTAACCCGATATCCCCCACGATGAGTGCATCTGGGTCAAAACCGCGGTAATTTCCGAGGTAGGGTTCCATCTTGCGATTAGCGTCGGTGACGGATTTCCCAACGAAGACGTCCCTTCGCAATGCGAGGGCCCCGTCGGCGTTACCCAGGCGCTCACACGCGTTGCGATAAACGTTGAGTTGGTGTCGCGTCGCTTCAAATACGCTTCCGGGATCACCCAGCCAACCGTCACCAAGCCGCGCCGCGCGTTCGATCGCCACATCCGCCGTTGCACCTATCCATATATCGATTGGTTCTGGTGGCAACGGTGAGATCCGAGCACCCCTCAAATGCCAATGACGATCGTGATCAAGCGTTTCTCCAGACCACAACCGGCGTAAGAGGCTGACCGCATCCTCAAACATGGTCCGCCGATCGCGATGTAGAACGCCCATCCCCTCACTCTGTACTCTTTCACTACCCAATCCACACTGCAGAATGAATCGGCCTTGAGCGATGCATGCGAGCGTCGCAGTCTGCTCTGCCAAGAGAACCGGGTTCCACAGAGGCAACAGATACAGTGCGCCGCACTCACGGCGATCCCATTCCGCTAGTATTCGCCCGATCATTGGGCTGTTCTGATAGTAAGGAGCCGCCGTGACGTGATGATCGCCAACGAACAGCGAATCAAGGCCAGCATCCGCGGCCCGGCGAGCCCGCTCAATGATATTCCGGGCACCGACGCGATGATCGTGTGTCAGCTGCATGGTGGCTATGGAAATCCCCACGCGCATCTACCTTTCTCCCTTGGCCCCGATCAATCGACCCTCAAGATACTGTCGGATTTCAGTTTGATCTACCCGCCCAACGTCATGTGATCTCAAACAATCGTTTTCGAAAATAAAATCTCCGTGAATGCAATCGCCTGCAAGCACCTGGGGTAGCCACAGGGCATCGTCCTCCCACATCTCTTGGTATGGGATTTCGTCCAGTCCACACCAAAAAGGCTTGGCTTCGTTACTCGACACTGCATCGCCCTCGAATGCCCTCGACGTAAAGACGTAGCCTGCCATGGAGAAACCGTTGCCAATATCATAAAAACGCAGTGCTGCGGCGGGACTAAGTGACGCCACCTGGATTCCGACTTCTTCACGCACTTCGCGTACCGCGCATTGATAGATCGACTCGTTTTCCTCGAGACGTCCGCCCGGCGCGTTGACCCGCCCTGACCCGTGCCCGCTGAGCTTGTGGATCAATAAAACAGAAGACTCTCTCAACAGGTACACAAGCGTCGCGTGCTTTTTTGGTCGCCAATTCGTCGCTATTGCAAATTCTTTGGTCACGGCCACAGTATAGGCGCCCCTAGCGTCCAGCTTGAGTTCGCGGGATAAGGTGTTCTCTACGCTTCCCGCAAACTTGGCAACGACCAAGTTATTCAATTTTGAGCTCTCCTAAACGAATCACCCTAAGACTACTTTGAAGATTGAGTCTCACTTTGGTGACATCACGGAAGAACGCGTCGATGCCATTGTCAATGCTGCGAATACTAAGTTACTCGGCGGCGGCATTGACGGAGCCATTCACCGAGCTGCGGGACCAGGATTACTCCGAGAGTGTCGGCACCTCGGCGGTTGCCCCACCGGCAACGCTCGTATTACCGGCGCATATTGTCTTTCGGCGCGTTATATCATTCATGCGGTCGGGCCCATATGGAAAAACGGCAACGCCCATGAACCCGAACTACTGCGCAACTGCTACGAACAATGTCTCTGGCTCGCGGCTGACAATGAGGTTACGAGCATCGCTTTTCCGGCCATTTCGACAGGCGTGTATGGATTTCCAGCAAACCTCGCAGCAACCATCGCTGTTGAAACAATACGAGATAACCCGTGGGTCGATCTAGTCCGTTTCGTCTGTTTCGACCGGTTAACCGCTGCGATTTACGACGCGCTCTTGTCGGGGTAACGCCTTTCTAGAGCGTCAAGAAGCTCCTCCACGAAGGAATCCGATAGTGGATTCAATTTGCCCACTAGTTCGCTCAGATGCTCATTGTCTTCGCGCCCCTGCCACACTTTCCGGTAGCGACCATCCTTGTAACCATGTGCCTGTCGAAACTGGTTTAACACGTTTTTACCGATGTACTTTTCAAAAAGTTCGTCGAGCGACATCGGTAGCGTATTCAAAACATCCACAAAACTCGCTACGTGGAAATTCGGATCGACAAGCGCTCGTGAAGCAAGCGATTCAACAGCTCCACGAAAATCGCCGCCATCCTTGCAATCCGCGCGCTTAACCATCTCACACGCCAGGTCAGGACCGACACGGTCGTCACGAATGAGATCAGACAATCCGAAGTGCCAGATATCAACGATTTCGAGCTTTACCTGCTCGATATCCGCAATCTGTTTTTTCCACCATTTCCACCCGAAATGGTCGAGTAATTCCGCACATTCAACCCAAACGGCCCTGTAATACTCAAATCCTTGATTTCGCCAATCGAGGTGTACTTCGTCATTATGCACGGCTTGCATCCTGGCCATCATGGACAAGCGTCCGGCAAAGGTCTCCTCAGCGTTCGTCAATCCGATTTCTCACTTGCACACTGCCTTTATTTGTTATTGTGCGTGAATGCCTGCACCAGCGACAGCTCTGGTCATGCACCCCTTCGTGAGGGAAGAACTTCTGCATGACAAGCATATTGCAAGACTCGATACGCTGTGTTCGCTCGCATCCCGAAACCCATTCCCATCGTTCGATAACGCACCGCAAAAAACGCTGGCGAAAACAGAAATTTTGATTACGAGTTGGGGATGCCCGAACATCGATCGGGCCGTACTCAACCAACTACCGAACCTAAAGCTCATTGCGCATTTAGCTGGCAGCGTAAAGGGTTTTGTCGATGAGTACGCATGGCGGCGTGGTGTACAGGTCACCAACGCCGTCGCCGCCAACGCTGTGCCGGTAGCGGAATACACGCTTGCAGCCATCTTGTTCGCTAACAAACGTGTTTTTCAACTCAACCGGATCTATCGAAAGGTGCGTGTGAATAGGTCTCCCTGGTCTCGAGAAGCGCCCGACGTCGGCAACTATGGCAAAACCGTGGGTATCGTCGGGGCTTCTCATATTGGTCGACTAGTACTTCGATACCTGCAACAACACGATTTCAACCTCTTGTTGTACGACCCGTATGTATCGCCTTTGGACGCCAGAGATCTAGGTGCTGCAAAGGTTGGCCTCGCGGAGCTTGCCAGCCAAAGCGATGTGGTGTCGTTACATGCTCCTTTGCTACCCGAAACCCGCAATATCTTGGGTGCACGAGAGCTGAGCTTGATGAAGGATCACGCCACGCTCATTAATACGGCTCGAGGTGGCCTCGTTGATCACGCCGCACTTACGCATGAATTGGCGAACGGTCGACTCTTCGCCGTGCTTGATACCACCGATCCTGAAGTCCCAGCGCCCGACTCGCCCCTCTATGAGCTACCAAACGTATTCTTGACACCTCATATCGCCGGATCATTGGGTAACGAAACGCAACGGTTAGCGGAGTGCATCCTCGAAGAAATCGGTCGCTTCGTAAAAAACGTACCACTACAGCATGCCGTCAAGCGCGAGGAGCTGGATCGACTCGCTTAGTCAATCGCCACAAGTACGCCAGTCCGGTGTCCGCTTCTTTATCTATTCGATGATCGGGTAGACTCCCTTTCGTCACTGCCTACTGGAGACGAGATGGATCTTTCTTACGGTCCCGAATACGAGGCGTTCCGCCAGGAAGTTCGTGGATTCATCGACACGAATCGCGATAACGCGCCGCGCGGTGAAGCGATGAAATCCGATCGTGTTCGAAGTTGGCAGCGGCTCCTCATCCAGAATGGTTATACCGCTCGTACGATACCCTGCGAATACGGGGGTCATGGCGGCGAACCCGACATTATCAAAGCACAGATAATCGGCGAAGAATTTGCCCGTTCTCAAACCCCCGGCGGGCTAGGCGGCCAGGGCATTTCCATGCTGGTGCCAACCCTGTTGGAACTCGGGACCGAGGAACAGAAAAAACAGTTCATCCCGCCAACGCTTGCTGGCGAAATGATCTGGTGCCAGGGGTATTCGGAGCCGAACGCGGGAAGCGATCTAGCGAGTTTACGTACGTCGGCAGTGCTCGATGGCGATGAATGGGTCATTAACGGCTCCAAGATCTGGACCTCTACTGCACACCTGGCAGACTGGATTTTCTGTCTTGTCCGCACCGAGCCCGATGCGCCCAAACACCAAGGCATTAGCTTCCTGCTATTTAAGATGGATACACCCGGGATCGAAATCCGTCCCCTTGTCGATATGACCATGGCAAGGAATTTCAACGAAGTATTTTTTACGGATGTTCGGGTACCGAAGGAGCAAATTGTTGGAAAACGCGGCGAAGGCTGGTTTGTGGCGAACGCCATCCTCGGGCACGAGCGCGACTCGCTCGGTGATCCGAATGCCACACTCACTCGGTTAAATCGCTTAATCGAGCTTGCACGCCAGGAGACCATAGACGGCGAGCGCTTGATCGACAATCCTGTCTTTCGTGATCGTATGATGAAAATCCAAGCACGCGTCATGTCGCTGCGCTTCAATGACCAACGCGTCCATTCGTCACGGATTAACAATTCCGACGCGCGACTCGCCCGAATGATCTCGAAGTTGCAAGGTACCGAACTACGCCACGATTTAGAGGGTCTCGCGATCGACATCATGGGAGAAATCGGACTTATGTACGGTCGCAGCGACTACCTTACCGACAACGGCTCGTGGCAACAGCAATACATGTACTTTCTGGGACTGATCATCGGCGGGGGAACTTCCCAAATTCAAAAAAACATCATCAGCGAACGTGGTTTAGGTATGCCGAAAGAACCCAAGTTCGACCAGCAGACCGAGGCGTAGTATGGAATTTGGACTCTCCGAGCAGCAAACAGCTCTTCAAGACAGCGTCAACCGCTTTCTAGACGCAAAGGCGCCACTTGAACGTGTGCGGCAATACAGCGACCAGCACGAAAAGCGAGCCGACGATATTTGGAATGGTCTGGTAGAACTCGGCCTTCCCGCGTTGCTGATACCTGAAAGCCACGGTGGCATCGAGCTCAACGCGCTAGACGCGGCGGTGACATGTGAATGCCTAGGGCGCCATGTGACTCCATCACCCTTTCTTTCAACGGCAGTGCTGGCTCCCACTGCGATAAGGCTTGCCGGTAGCGATGAACAACAAAATCGCTATTTACCCGATATAGCTGCGGGCAAAACCACATTTGGTGCAGCTCTTTCAGAAGCGACAGGAGCTCGCCGCGATGCGGGCGTCGTCGCAACAAACGCGGAACTGAACGGCAAAGCGCTTTTTGTCATCGATCTCTACTCAGACAACTACCTGGTGGCTGACACTGACAACCAACTACACATCGTCGCTGCAGACGCGAAAGGCCTGACTATCAACGTACTCCCGCAGATCGACCGGACCAGGCCTATCGGCGAAATCATCTTTAATGACACGCCGGCGGACGCCCTCGTCGGTGACAATCAAAGTTCGGTTCTGCGGTCCGTAATTGACATAGGCCGAATCATGATCGCCGCAGACACACTGGGGGCGTCCCAAGAAATGCTAGATCGATCAGTACAATATGCGATGGAACGCGAGCAGTTTAATCGCGTGATTGCGTCGTTTCAGGCAGTGAAGCACATGTGCGCGGAGATGGCCGCCGAGATCGAGCCCAGTCGAGCCCTGCTTTGGTACGCGGCCCACACCATCGATGAAGACTCCGAGGAATCACATTTGAACGCCTGTCACGCCAAGGCCCACCTTAGCGAGGTGGGTTCGTTTGTCGGTAAGACCGCGACCATTGTCCACGGTGGGATGGGCTTTACCGATCTGTTAGGCCTTCACTACTGGTTCAAACGAATCGGTTATAACCGCCAGATCTTAGGTGGCCCCGAGTCAGTACGAGAGGAAGCCGCGCGTGTCCAGGGACTTTGTTGATTTCGAAGAGGTTTAGCGTGCATACCGACCTACTACTGACTCGGGGTTGAAATATGTACCCGGCGACCTCACATTAGGCCGTGACGCAAAGAACTTCTGGAAAGTCCGTGCCGACACTGCCTCTTCTGCCTTTAAAGAACCTGGTCATCTTTCCTACCCTCGTTGCACCAGTTGCCGTGGGGCGCGCGCGTTCACTCGCGTCCGTCAAGGTATCTGCGGAAGGAAACCGTGAAGTCATTGTCGTATTGCAGCGCGATCCCGAAGCGGAAGAACCCACGCAAGACGAACTTCACGAGATCGGTACGCTATGTACAGTGTCCCGCGTCGAGGAGCGTAATGGCGGTGCCCAGGTCATCGTTCAAGGAAATCAACGCGTTCGTATCGATAGCGTCAAGCCAGTGGACGACTACCTGTCCGTCTCGTATACCCCCATCGACAACCTTTCGATCGTCCTGGATGACAAAGTACAACCAAGAATTGAAGCTTTACACCGTGAAGCGCTTGAGCTTGCGAGAGATATAGCGAATTCGCTAAATCCCGACAAGGGAGACCAGATTTTTCATCAGTTTATCGGTCAGATCGACGAACCCATTAGTCAGATGTACAAGATTGCGTCGGTGGCACAGAACCTCTCTACCGAAGAACGCCAAGAGCTGCTCCAGCTCAATTCTGCAGAAGAGCTAATGACCCGCATCCATGAAGTGTTACAACATGAGCATGCGGTGACTGAGATCCAGAAGGAAATTCAAAATCAGGCGCGTGAAGACGTCGAGAATCAACAGAGGGAGCATGTACTACGGAACCAAAAACGTGCTATCGAACAGGCGTTAGGCGAAGAAGAAGGCGACGAGGATCTCGCTGAGCTGAAAGACGAGCTGCGACAGGCAAATCTACCCGAGGCCGTCCAGAAGGAGGTCGATCGTGAACTAAAGAGACTGTCACGCATGTCGCCTAACGCGGCAGATTTCCAGGTTTCGCGTGGTTATCTGGAACTCGTCGCAGAATTGCCATGGAACGTTGTCACGGAAGACAACCTCGAACTTCAATCCGCCAAGGATGTCCTCGAAGAAGACCACTTTGGTCTCGACGAGATCAAGGAACGGATACTCGAAGCTTTGGCGGTGTTGTTACTAAATCCCGATTCAAAGGCCTCCATCCTCTGTTTTATCGGCCCTCCTGGAGTTGGTAAGACATCGCTCGGACAGTCGATCGCGCGCGCAATGGGACGAAAGTTCGAGCGTATGAGTCTCGGTGGCTTGCATGATGAAGCGGAACTGCGGGGCCACCGCCGTACGTATATCGGCGCCATGCCAGGCCGCATCTTACAATCCATACGGCGCTGTGGCGTTCGCAATCCCGTGCTGATGCTGGACGAATTGGACAAGATGGGGCGTGACTATCGGGGCGATCCGGGTGCGGCCTTGATGGAGATACTCGATCCTGAACAAAACAAAGAATTCCGGGACAACTATTTAAATCTTCCCTTCGATCTTTCCAAGGTATTCTTTATCACCACAGCGAATACGCTTGAGGGTATACCCCGAGCCCTCATCGATCGCATGGAAGTGCTTGAACTGACGGGTTATAGCGAACTCGAGAAAGTCGAGATCGCTCGACGTTTCCTCATACCGAGACAACAAGAGAACGCGGGGCTTAAGCCCGAACAACTCGAACTGACCGACAAAGGCCTGCGTCTCGCGATTCAACGCTATACCCGCGAAGCCGGCGTGCGCGAACTCGAGCGCACAATTGGCCGCCTTGCTCGGAAACGGGCCAAAGACAGTCTGCTCAATGAGCCGCAGACGCAGCCGCTTGATGAGGCGTCCATCACGGGCATGTTGGGGCCGGAGCGCTTCAAGTCCGACAGAAGTCGCGCGCGATTGACTAATGGCGTCGCAACGGGGTTGGCATGGACCGAGACTGGTGGCGATATCCTGTACGTTGAGGCTTCTCTAACGCACAAGGACGAGAAAGTGACGATTACCGGCCACATTGGTCAGGTAATGCAGGAATCCGTAAAGGCAGCCCGTTCTTGCATCTGGTCGGAGGCGGATAGTCTCAATATCGACAGATCAAAAATCGAAAGTTCTGGCGTTCATGTTCACGTCCCCGCCGGAGCTGTCCCCAAGGACGGCCCCTCAGCCGGTATTACGATGGCAACCGCCCTGGCCTCCGCGTATAGCGAAAAGCCGGTACGCGACGACATCGCCATGACGGGCGAACTGACGCTCTCGGGACTCGTACTCCCTGTTGGCGGGATACGTGAGAAAGTTCTCGCTGCGCATCGGTATGGGATCCGTCACGTAATTCTTCCGAAAGAAAATGAGCCCGAACTGGAGAAGCTGCCCGAAGCAATACGCAGTGAAATGGAACTTTCGTTGGTGGAGACCCTTTCTGACGTAGTAAAGCTGGCGATCCCCGAACTCTAGCGGACGCGATGCGTTCCCCAATTGTTACTTCAATTCGGCCGTAATGGCCGGATATCGCCGTTCATCACCATCGAAAAGGCGTGCAGCAAGCCTTCCTATCTCATCGGAAGATTTGGCTGCTTGGCCGCAACCGCCTACAGCAACCGCCGTTCGATCATTCAACCAGTCAAGGTACGGGTAGCCAGTGACAGTATACGTAATCACACACCGCAGTTCCCGCATCGTGCAGTCACGAATACTCGGTATCAACGTCCCAATGGTTTGTTGAAGTGCTCGTCGATCGACGCTCACATCGCCTTTATTCCGAAACCACGACACTTTATCCGCTCGAGATTTCAATGAATGGTCAAATTCAGCAGTTCCAATTTTCATATACCGTTTACCGTCGGGGTAACCCACGGGCGGAAGAATGTAGAACTCAGAAAGGGCGAGTCCTTTCGCGTCTTCAGCAATGAGCGAAGGTATGGCAGATGAGACTTCCTGATCCACCGCGACCAATAAGACAACACGACCCTGCACATCCAGTTTCAACGGCGCCCCTGTGAGCGCGGGATCACTGAAGCTCCCCGTGGCTATTAGAACGCGTTCTACCTGAAAGCTGTTTCCGTCCACTGTCTCGATGGATACCCGATCTGCAGCAGACCGCCCAATCCGCTCCACTTCTGAATACCGAACCTTCGCGCCCGCCCGTTCGGCGAGAATCAGTTGCGCTCTGACGAGCTCTCGAGGATTTATCACTCCCGCGTCCGTAGTTTGCGCCTCAATTTCTGTGTTGGCACCGAAGTCGATGTTGCCGAAGTCCTCGGGTTGCATGGTTCGCGAGGCGGTCGAAAAATCGTCAGCGACATTCCTCACGCAATCGACATATCGGGAGCCGGGCGGACCGAACGCTGCGAAGCCAACCGCCTCGTAAAAGGCGACCCCTGACTCATGCTCTAAGTCTAAATACCGATCCACCGACGCCCGGGCCATGCGGGCCCAATCCCTGTCGGTATCAAGCGTACGGGTAATACGCCCAGCGTCGTAGTGTGATGCAAAAACGCCGTTGTGCTGCGCGAAAGACGCTGGTTCCCGCGAGGCAAATCCCACCACGTCGACCCCGGAACGTGCGAGATATTTCATAGCTGCGGAACCGATCATGCCGCAGCCCACCACAGCTACCTGCGCCACGTGACTCTCAGCTGGACAGCTCTACGCCAATATGCGGCTCGATTTTCAACATGTAGTGCTCTTAATTTAAAGCTCACGCAAGACCCTGAACCCCAGTGAATCGCTGGCCTTAGTCCCGACACTTCGAAAACTTACCCGCGCCTCATTAGGCCCAGAAAACCAATCGCCGCCCCGCACGACATGCCCCGGCGTGTTACAGATACTGGTCCGAGCCTTCGCAGTAGAGGGTGCCCCTTCGTGATTTTGATGCCAGCAATCAGCGACCCACTCCTGCGCATTACCTAACATATCGTAAAGGCCAAACGGGTTTGGTTTAAAACTTCCGACGGGTGCGAGCTTAACGACGCCATCGCTACAGGAAGCGACGGCGTCTTTCTTGAATTGCGTGCGCATCGACTGATCTCCAACGTTCTCGTATTCGCACAATCGATTCGCATCGGATCCGAAATAATACTCAGACTTCGTCCCGCCACGTGCAGCGTACTCCCACTCCGCTTCACTCGGTAAACGGTAGACGTAGGAGGTCACCTGGCTTAACCAACGCAAATAACCATCAACCTGACCTCGGGTCAGATTCGTGACAGGCACTCCGTCTTCTCCACCCAGGTCTTCGAACCGGTTGTACTCGCCTCGGGTTAATTCGTAGACAGATATTGCGAACGGTTGCGTCACTGATACGGTGCGCGTAGGCCTTTCGTCCGGATAGCCATCCACAGCGCCCATGACAAAAGATCCAGCGCTCAAGATCTTTAGCAGCGGGCCACCATCGCCCCCCTGCAACTCGTCGCGAAATTCACGGCCGGGAGAGATTAGAAACTTTTTCATCGCGATGTTGTGGTTAAGCCCCGCCGTAGTCATCTTCACGTTTCTTTCGTAGTTGCGGTAACCCAGCGCCTTCGCACGAATCACCACGTCTCCCGTAGGTACCTGCATATGGTCAAAATAGTCAAAATTTCGGCGACCGCTACCCACACTGTATCGGATAGTGACCGCCGCTTCCCGCGGCGAGACCGACAAATTCAGTCGTCCGTACTCTCTTTCAAGCCGAACACTATGCGTGTTCGCCCTTTGCTGCACAGCCATCCAAGATGTCTGGCTCGTATAACCCGTATGGGACACCTCCACCTCGTAACTGCCGATCGGTAACAACATCCGCGGTTCGTACGGTTGTTCTATACCAATGAGTCGGACCGTGGCGATTTTGGGCACCTTTTCAATCGTCAGGGAACCCATAGGCACGCGGGCTAGTTCATAGGTCCGCGAAACACTCGCGTTCGGCTTTAGCTCAATTGTTTCGGTGATCGGCTCGCGCCCGTAGATAAAAACGCGTACTACATGCGTACCCGTTGGAAGATTCTGCAGTTTGATCGGCGTTCGCTCCTCGACTTCTTTACCATCAACCGATACCTGAGCGGATTTAGGGTTGGTGATAATTTCTAGATTGCCAAAGGCCGGCTCCAACGTAATTTCGAGCGTTTTACTTTTGCCACGAACAAGTTCGAGCCGTTCGACGTGGTTCGGATGAAAAGGATGCTCCAGTTTCAACACGGTTTTCCCTGGACGTGATTCATGGCGAAGTGGCGTGGTCCCAATACGTTTCGCATCGAGGAATACACTTGCCCCGACAGGGCTCGTATTGATGCGTAGCGTCGCTGTGCCAAGTAATAGGCGAGTCAGCGGACCTTCAGCGCTCCAATCGATTACGAGCGTCAGAACGATCGCAATCGGTAAATAAAGCCACTTTGATCTCGACATCGAGACACTTCTTGCGGAAGTTTTGTCGGTGCGCAGTTTACGGTGCACTGCGGAAATGTCGATGCCCGACGTTCGGGATGATTGAACTAATTCTGTCGGCGAAACATCCTCGGTGGTCGCCTCTCACTTTGTTTTCCGGTAGACCAGCTCGTTACCGTTCTTGTCGCACACTCGGGTTAGCCCGGCAACACGAAAGCAATAGGCAGCTTTTTGTCCTAATGATCGCGGCCGATTCATCGCATGGCTAAGATCTGCAGACGTGAACGTACCCGACAGGTCCCTCGCCAGTCGATTAAACAAATCTTCCATCGAACCAACGGTAACCACCTCTACCATTTTAATGAGATGTCGGCCTGCTGTTACCCATCCTCGCTTTCTACGTCCGCGCCGACCGTCGTAAACCCGCTGTTCCTCTTCTTCTATCAATACCACGTCGACCTCGAAGTTGGGGTCATTCAGCATCTGCGGGATGTAGACGAGCTCCGAGAAAATATCAAACAATGTTCCGTGTTTTGGCGAGACACGCCGGTTCTCGGCATCATTTTGAACTTTTATAATGGTACGAGTCTGGGCAATCGGATGGACTAGCTTTACCCGGTGTGTTGAAAGAAACACCGGCAATTTCTTCTTCAGAGCACCAAAACCTCGCGTTTGGATTTCAATGATTTGATCGCCGGAGACAATATCCGCGACAAAACCGTCGACACTGACTTCCTCTCGGGAAGCGGGATGCGCGTACAGCGCTTTTAACGCGTGATGTAGTGGGCCCTCGTTAAGGGTTCCGATCACATCGGGTCACTAAATTGATTGGTGTTTTGCACTTTACCTCAGCGAGAACAGAGAGGCATACTCAGGCAGGCGAAGAACACACTTGAAGGAGAATCGCATGAGCACTGTTGACGGCCAATGGGAAACAACCATGAACACGCCAATGGGCGTGCAGAAAGCAACCATAACCCTCGCTACCGATGGGGATACGTTGACTGGAACGATGGCGGGTCAACAAGGAACACTTGAACTCAAGGACGGCGCCGTGGATGGCGATAAAGTGTCCTGGAAAGCGGATATCACCAACCCAATGCCAATCACTCTGGAATTTTCAGCAACAGTTGACGGCGATAGCCTTTCCGGCGACGTGAAACTCGGTTCCTTCGGAAACGCGTCATTCACAGGCACGCGTATCGGCTAGGAATGCACTGGGAAGACGAGATAAAGGAACTCCGTCACCGCGAACAGCTAGCATCGAAGATAGGCGGCCAGGAAAAGGTCGCCCGTCAACACGAATTCGGTAAACTCACCATTCGGGAACGAATCGCTGCGATCTGCGATGCGGACCACCCTACTCCGCTCCTACTCCCCGTCCGAGGGCGATGATTATTTCGTTTCTGCTAGGCGTTTTTTAGCTCGCTCAATAAACTGGACCATCACGCCCGGTGTCTGGGCACCTGGTAAAATAAACGCGCCCCCCAACCGGTAGCAAGGAACACCAACAACGCCAACATCAAAGGCCCGAGCGATATCCTTCATGGTTGCTTCAACGCCCGCATCGCTGTTAAGGAAGTCCCTCACAACCACGTGAGTCATACCGACGCTGCCAGCACAAGCCACAAGGGCGTCAACGGTTCCGATGTCTGATCCGCTGCAGAAATAGGCCTGGAACAACGCTTCAGCGAGTTCGTGCTGGCAACCCATTTCTCCCGCCATTGCTAATAACCGATGTGCGGATAGGGTATTGGGGACTCGATCAATAGAAGCGTAATCAAAAGTTATGCCGACCTCGTCGGCTTCTATCCGAATACGTTCAGGCGTTCGGCTGCCATCCGCAGATTCGCCGTAACGGGCGCGTAAGAATTCCGCGCGAGCCATTCCGCCAGACGGGAGATTTGGATACAGTTGATAGGGTTTCCATTCAAGCTCGACCTCGCCCACGCCGCCATCCTTGAGTACCGTGTCCAGTCTGCGCTTCCCAATGAAGCACCAGGGACAAATAACATCGGAGAATATTTCAATCTTCAAAGGACTAGCCAAGCTGTATTTGAAGCTCGATCATAGGGCGAAGGGGAGGACGCATCCATGACCATTCAACTACGTCAAATTTGTCTCGTCGCGAGGGAACTCGGTCCAGTGATCGATGATCTGACGGATGTTTTGGGCATCAATGTGTGCTTTGTCGATCCAGGCGTCGGCGCATTTGGTCTTGAGAACACGCTCATGTGCGTCGGTCGTAATTTTCTCGAGGTCGTCGCCCCTGTCCAAGAAGGCACAGCAGGTGGTCGATACCTAGATCGGCGTGGGGGTGATGGTGGTTACATGGTCATCTGTCAGGCGGATAACAAAGCGACCCAGCAATCGGTACGTCAACGGGCACTCGACAACGGGATTCGAATCGCACACGAAAGTGATCGGGACACCTGGAATATATGCCAGATTCACCCTGGCGACATGCGAGCCGCCTTCTTTGAGATCGACTGGGACCAGCAGGACGACTTCAACGGCAACTGGCAACCATCCGGAGGCCTGCAGTGGGAAGACAAGGTCGACCAGTCCGTGACGGTGGATTACCTTGGCGCCGAACTTCAAGGACCCGATCCCATTGAATTGGCGGACCTGTGGGGCAAGGTTTCTGGTCTACCCGTAGATCGAAACGGCAGCGAACTTTCGATCCGCTTCAACAACATCATCCTTCGATTTGTCGAGGCGACCGACGGCCGGGGTCCAGGCCTTTCTGGATTGGATATTGCCGTCGCCAAAGGCAATCAAATCCTCGATCGGGCACGACAACGCGGTGCCTACGTCTCTGACGAAGAGGTCCTACTCTGTGGGACGCGGTTCTACCTCCACCAAGTCTGACTCAGACTCGTACATGAAGCGCCGCACCAGGGGAGCGGAGGCCATAACGGCAGCACCTAGTGCGATACCAATATAGGCGAGCCAACGAAAAGTATCTGTATAGACGGGCAACGATGAAACCGCATCAATGGAGCCACCAGGAATAGCATCCACCGCAGCCGTACCGGCAATCACGCCCGCTAAGTAATGGGCTCCGGCGGATGACAAAAACCAAATGCCCATCATCAGCCCCATAATTTTCGGTATCGAAAGTCGGGTCACCATCGACAATCCCACCGGTGATAAACAAAGTTCTCCGGTTGTGTGCAACAGGTAGGCGAGCACAAGCCAAATCACTGCCACTTGACCCCCCGTATCAGCGAAACCGGCCCCATAGACGAGAACAGCAAAACCCAATCCTGCTTGCAAAACGCCTAGTCCAAATTTCATCGGTGTCGATGGCTCCCAGCCCCGACGACCCAAGAGTTCCCACCCAATAAAGAAAAACGGCGCAAGCAAAATAATGAACAGCGGGTTCAAAAATCCCATTTGCGAGGCCTGCATCTCGAAGCCCAAAAGGTCCTTATTGACATTGCGGTCGGTAAACAACGTCAAGCTCGTGCCCGCCTGCTCAAAAAATGTCCAAAAAATAACGGAGACGATGGTCAAGAAAACGACCACCAACAAACGCCGACGCTCGATTCGAGAACAACCCATCACCGCATAACCAACGACGCCGACCACGGCTCCTAACGACGCAATACCCAGCATCGCACCAACTACTTCGCGGGACTGCATAAGTCCCCATGCAAACATGACGACGATGACGCCGGCTGCATAAATGACCGTTTCCCTACGCATCCCCATGACGCGACTGGTAAGCACCGCCGGATGGGCGGGAGCTCCGACACCATGGAGCCAACGCTGGCCTCGTACGAACGTGACGAGACCGGCAAGCATTCCAATTCCCGCCAGCCCGAAACCATAGGACCAGCCGTAATCCTCATGCTGCCCAAGCCAGCCGCATACGAGCATTGCCGACAATGCCCCCAGGTTGATTCCCATGTAAAAGAGTGTAAATCCTTGATCCCGGCGCCGTTCGTTCTTCTCGTATAGCTCCCCGACGATATTCGAGATTGATGGTTTGAGAAACCCG
>JAYGFA010000014.1:0-41368 GCA_046582115.1 Pseudomonadales bacterium
TTGGGGCGTTGCGCTATTTCTGGGTTGATACACGGCGAGCTAAGGAATTTGTATGAGTGATGTCGGAAGCTGGGAGCCTGACGTACCGGCGCTTTCTGATGTGCACCGGATGATACTTGGAGTGGCGATAAAGTCCCTGGATCAACCGGATCTTGGCCTTTCTCTTGAGCAGCAGGATTCGATTCGTCAAGCAGTTCACTCGTCGGCAGAGTCCTGGATGGATTTTGCTCAAGATCAATCGTCCTCGGTGGTCGTAAATTGGATTAGAGCATTGACGAGGGCAGAGATGGTTTTGTCAGGATTTGAACTCGGCGCTCGTTCTCCGGTAATAGCCTTGGTCCGGTTACTGAAACGACGCGGTGAATACCCGGATGAGTTAACGGGATGGGTTAAGGCGAACACCGACAACCGGTTTCTACCGTACGGTAGTCTGTTGGATCGACTGTAGCGGTAGAACCCCGGATAATTGGGATTTGAGAAAACGTAGGCGAAATAATCGTGGCGCGTAAGGGCTCGGTCTCCCGTGACACACTGGAGACCAAGATTAGCGTCGTTCTGGACATCGATGGTTCCGGACGATCAAGACTTTCGGCGGGGCTACCGTTCTTTGAGCACATGCTTGATCAGGTCGCGCGTCATGGCCTGATTGACCTGGAAGTTCAGGCGACCGGAGACATAGAAGTCGACGCGCATCATACGGTTGAAGATGTAGGAATCACGTTGGGTCAGGCGCTCGCTCAAGCGGTCGGTGATAAACAAGGCATTAACCGTTATGGATATTCCTATGTACCGCTCGACGAAGCCCTTTCCCGCGTTGTTATCGATTTTTCGGGACGGCCTGGGTTGACCTTTAACGTTAAATTTGTTCGCCCGAGAGTGGGCGATTTTGAAGTCGATCTTCTCCACGAATTCTTTCAAGGATTCGCAAATCATGCGCAAGCGACGATCCATGTCGACAGTATCAGAGGTGAAAATGCTCACCACCAAGCCGAAACGATTTTTAAGGCGTTCGGGCGGGCTCTGAGAATGGCATTAGCGATCGACCCGCGGGTAATAGGGACCCCGTCTACCAAGGGATCGCTTTGAAGCGCGCTTGGGCAAACGAACAGCGATTGAGAATAGATTGAGAGTCGGGAAGGCCGGTTTGAACGCTGCAGCGTTGGTCACGGGATATTGCCATTTATTCCCAGTTAGGCTGCTTACTGATACGAGCGTCGTCCCTTTAAGACCAGGCAGTCTTTTTTCAAGAAATTGAAGTGTGACGTCGTGTGGGTGAGCGATGACGATGGCGTAGCCACGAACATTCGCGATCGCGACCGCTCGCTCAAAAGCAGCATCGATGGCACGCACATCAAGATCGTGATCGAGAAAAACGTCTCGACGTACCGCGGGAACACCCCAATCCGTCGCGACGCTCATGACAACGGTTCGCGGCGTCGTGCGGTTGTCTAGAAAAAACAAGCCGCGCTCGCTGAGCACCGACATGAGCGCATTCATCGAAGGAAAGTCCTGGGTAAAACGGCTGCCCGTGTGATTGCTCACGCCCTTCACACCAGGGATCGACTTTAGCGCTGCTTTGACTTCTTTCTTGATATCGGCGGACGACATGGTCAGGGTGAGTGTATGGGCTGCCTTCGCGGATGGACCTTCGCTCTCTAACGGTTGGTGAAGAAGGACATCTTTCCCAATCGTTTGGGCGTGTTCGGCGAGTGCCACCGCCGCGGGCGTGAACGGAAGGATCGCAAAGCTGACAGCGCGTGGTAGTGCGAGTACGCGTTCTCCGGTCTCATGACTGTATCCAATGTCGTCGATCACGATTGCAAGCTGGCCAGCGTACGTAGACAGCTGAAGCAACAGAGCGAGCGATCCAAGGGCCAAAACTGCACCGTGATTGCTGCCGCTAGACGAAGTTAGAGAAAAACGTCTCAAAACGGCGTTGTACGAATTGAGAGTTGTGGGTTCAACTCGCTTTCAGTTATGTGATTGCGTGTGTCACCAGTCAAATGTCGTAATGTGACGATGTTTTTTTTTGGGCGAAGTCTCGACGGCCCATCATCTCATTGCTTCGCTAGCCAGACCAAGGGATTCGTTGGTTGGCCTTTGATACGGATTTCAAAGTAGAGTCCCTCTAACCTTTGACCTCCGCTCTGGCCCGCGGAACCCACGACCTCGCCACTTTCCACCCGATCGCCGTTTTGTTTGAAAAGTGAATCGCAGAATCCATACAGGGACATTTGTTCGTTTCCGTGGTCAATGATCGTAAGCAGTCCGAACCCACGTAGCCAATCGGAAAATACAATTTGCCCGCGGCCGATTGCGGTTACCAATGAGCCCTCGGGTGCACTGAAATAGATTCCTTCCCAGGAAAGACGACCTCCTGCCCGAGGTTCACCGAAGCGATACGTCAGTTTCCCTTGTATCGGCCAGCTGAGCTGACCTTTTGCGTTTGTGAAGGCGGCACCGTCTAAGCCTGAACCCCGTTTGGCCAATCTCTCCAACAACTTTTCAATGCGAGTCCGGTCTTGCACGAGCTTGTCGCGAGCGAGTCCTTTGTCTTGGATCTCTTGAGATAGGTCTGCTATGAGTTCCTTGCGGGTCATGCGCCGGGCTTGCAGCGTCGCCAAGCGTTGCGTAAGGCCTTCTTTATGGCGTTCGATCTCGATGCGATGGCTTTCCAGTTTAGTCGAAGTTCTAAACATTGATGCAAGCGTAGTTCGGTAATCTTGGAGTGCCTCTTTTCGGGCACGAGAAAAATAACCGTGGTACCGGATCATACGGTCGAAAGTGCCGGGGGTCTCTTGGGATAGCAGCAGTTTAACGAAATCCTGGCCTGACAATTTGTAGGCTTGACGCAGATGTGCGGCGATTTTCTCCGCTTGCAACTCTCGCCGGGCGATCAACCGAGTATGGTCAAGCTGCAGCGCCTCGATCGAGGTTTCAGTGGTCACCAAATTGGCGGACGCCAGCTTTGTCGCATTGACGATGTCTGAGATTGATGCGTCTGCTTCACGCAGTTTCGTCTGAACGATATCTAGTCGCACGGCTGCATCACCTAGCCACTCTTGCAGTTGATTGAGTTCAGCGACCATGCGATTAAGGGCAATTCGGGAGGCGTCCGATTGATCGGATTGGGCCGCAGTGCCAATCGCTACCATGGCGAATGCAGTCGCCAGGGCACTGCGGCGGCCGAGGAGCTTTGCTGGTGCACGCCCGCTGAACTTATCGATGAGCGCCACTGTCTGAGTCGCGCGTTTCCATTAGCAAAGAACGTCCGGTCATTTCGCCGGGTACATCCATTTGCATAAGAGCTAACAAAGTTGGGGCGATATCCGCCAGCGTTCCATTGCTGGCTAAATGGATAGCGTTTGTTCCGATGTAAACGAGCGGCACGAGTTCCGAGGTATGAGCGGTATGCTTTTGGTGCGTCGTGACGTCGAGCATCCGTTCAACGTTGCCATGATCTGCCGTAATGAGACACTCCGACCCGGATTGTTCAATAGCCTGTTTGACGCGCCCGATGCATTCATCAATGGTTTCCACGGCCCGCTTTGCAGCCGTGAAATCGCCTGTATGACCGACCATATCGCCGTTGGCAAAATTGCAGACGATAAAGTCAAACGCGTCTTCCTTGATTACGCGAACTAGATTATCGGTGATTTCGTGGGCACTCATCTGCGGCTCTAAGTCATAGGTCGCGACTTTTGGGGACGCCACTAGGATACGGTCTTCGCCTGGGTATGGTTGTTCCTGCCCGCCGGAAAAAAAGTATGTCACGTGCGCGTACTTCTCGGTTTCAGCAAGACGTAATTGCGTCTTGCCACGTCTGGAAAGGTGTTCGCCGATCGAATTAACAACGGGTTTCGGTCCGAAAGCGTATCGAACGGATTGATCGTCGACCTGGGTGCCCAAATCCTTTGAATACCGTGTCATCGTCACAAAATGCTTCAGTTTAGGGCAGGCGTTTCGCGGAAAATGGGGAAAACGCGCGTCGACGAAAGCCCGGGATAGCTGGCGCGCGCGATCTGCTCGGAAGTTCATAAAAAGAACTACGTCGTTTGCTTTGATCGGGCTCTGATCTCCTATCAGCGTCGGGTGCACGAACTCGTCAGTTTCGCCCCTGCCGTACGCGGCGTTGAGGGCTTGAATAGGGTCTTCTGCGCTATGAGGGGAGACTCCTTCCGTGAGCATCCGGTATACGGCCTCGGTGCGGTCCCATCGCTGGTCACGGTCCATTGCAAAATAGCGTCCGCAGACTGAACCGATCACGCCAACGCCGTCTTCTGCGAGCATCTTGCTGAATCGGCGCAGCGAGGGCTCTGCGCTTTGGGGCGGTGTATCGCGGCCGTCCAGGAAAGCGTGAACGATGACTTCAACCCTCCCCAAACGAGCCATTCTGATGATTTCGGCAAAGTGATTTTCGTGACTGTGGACGCCGCCCGGTGAAAGGAGCCCCATTACGTGTAATTTTTGGCCGGACGCCACCGCGAAGATATCTTCGAACACCGGATTTTGTTTAAACGAATTGTCTTCAATCGCCTGATCAATTCGGGTCAGTTCTTGAAAAATGGTCCTACCTGCACCAAGGGTCATGTGCCCTACTTCAGAATTACCCATTTGATCGGCCGGTAGGCCGACATCAATGCCGGATCCGGACACTAGGGTACGAGGGGCAGTTGCCCAAAGCTTGTCCCAATGCGGCGTGCTCGCGTGATGAATCGCATTATGATCCGGGGTCTCGCTGTATCCCCAGCCGTCAAGGACAATGAGAACCGAGGTCGCCATGTTGGTGAAAAGCCATGGTCGCGGGACTGGACGAGTCTAACAAGATTAGTTGATGCTGGCCTATAATCCATGCGTCCTCAAAGAAGGCGACTCCGGCTGGTGGATGTGTCGCCGGTACCGAGAGGCGGCGTTGGAAGGTTACGCATGGATCAGTTGCTTGAATTTATCACCAATCATCCCTGGCTCGTTGGGGCGTTTTTGCTTTTGTTGATTCTCTCCATTCGTAATGAACTGTCGAGGGGCGGGCGCGCGGTCAATGCACAAGAATTGGTCAATATGGTTAATCGCGAGGGGGCAGTGGTGATTGACGTGCGCGATTCGACGGAATTCAGAACAGGGCATGTCGTTGGTGCACTGAATATCCCCCACACGGCCATTGCTGAACGCCTCTCGGAGCTGCAGCGATATAAAGATAAGCCGTTGGTCGTGATGTGCAAAATGGGTCAGCACGCGGGATCCGTGGGTGTCCACTTGCGCAAAGCCGGGTTTATTAACGTCACCAAACTTCGTGGGGGTGTTTCAGAATGGCGGAGTCAAAATCTCCCTTTGGTCAAGAGCTGAATGCATCGTGGCTGAAGAAACCATCAACGTACAAATCGCGATTGAACGTATTTATCTGCGCGATCTCTCATTTGAGTCGCCCCGCGCCCCAGGCGTGTTTCGTGAAGCGTGGCAGCCCGAAGTACAAGTCGACATTAATACGCGGACCAGCAAGCTTGACGAAAGTCGGTACGAGGTGGTGTTAAAGGTAACGTTGAATGCCAAGTTGGATGGAAATTCGGCCGCTATTATTGAACTTGAGCAGGCTGGAATTTTTCGGGTTGAGGGCGGGAAAGGCGAAGCCATTGAGCCCGTCTTGGCCGTGGCGTGTCCCAAGATGTTGTTCCCTTATGTTCGCGAGACGATTGACGGAATGATGACTCGTGGGACCATGCCTCCGTTCATGCTAGCGCCGGTGAATTTTGATGCGCTTTTTGCACAAGCCCTCCAGCAACAGCAGTCCGCCGAGTCCGAAGAAACACTCAACTAGGAAAATGTCCCTCAGACCAGGAAAGCCCTGGTTTGTATCGGGGGTGACTTCATTTCCCGCCGCTAAAACCCAACTGTCGCCACGCTTCGAAGAGCCCAATCGCTACCGCGTTGGCGAGATTTAGACTCCGTGAATTCTCTTGCATCGGGATGCGAACGGCGCGGATTCCAAGGCGTTGAATGATGGCGTCGGGAAGGCCGCGGGTTTCGGGCCCAAACATCAGACTGTCGCCTTTCCTGTAACGTACTTGGTCGTATAGTTGGATGCCCCGCGTTGAAAATCCGAAAAGACGTGTTTCGTCGGTTGTATTAAGGAATTCCTCGAAATTTTTACAGAGTACTACCTCGGCCCATTGGTGGTAGTCAAGGCCGGCACGTTTTAACCGGCTGTCGCTGAATTCAAACCCAAACGGTTCGATAAGCGTCAGGGTGGCACCCGAATTGGCAGCAAGTCGTATGATGTTGCCCGTGTTGGAGGGAATCTCTGGTTCAAACAGGACGACGTTGAGCATTGGATCATTTCTGCCTGTAGGGGAATTGGCCGATCTAAGTTTCTCCGCCTAACTCCGACAGTTTACGAGTCAGTGTGTTTCGTCCCCATCCAAGTAGTCTCGCGGCTTCTCGTTTGCGCCCGCTTGTATGTGCCAGTGCTGTTTCAATGAGAACGCGCTCGAAAGAAGGAATCGCCGTGTCCAAAACGGCTTCGGTCCCGGCGTTCAGTTTTTCCTCCACCCACGCTTGGAACGCTACCTCCCACTCAAGTTTGGGGGCTTCTTTGTCGAGGTCTTTCAATTCTGGGGGTAGATCGGCAAGCAATATTTCCCGTGCGGGCGCCATCACGGTAAGCCAGCGGCAGGTGTTTTCAAGCTGGCGGACGTTGCCTGGCCAGTCCAACGCTTCCAAGAACGTGATGACTTCTGCGCTGAGCGCTTTTGGTTCAACGCCGAGTTCCTGTGCCGTGCTAACCAGAAAATGGCTAGCGAGTACGGCGATATCGGGTTTGCGGTCGCGTAGAGGTGGAACGTGTATACGAATCACGTTAATGCGATGGTAGAGGTCGTCGCGAAATTGGCCGTCTCGCACGAGAGACTCCAGATTTCGATGTGTTGCTGTAATGATGCGCACGTCAACGCTGATATTGTGGCGTCCGCCAACGCGGTAAAAACTGCCTTCTGCGAGTACGCGCAGTAAGCGAGTTTGCGCGGACATTGGCATATCTCCGATTTCATCGAGAAAAAGACTACCTCCATTGGCTTGCTCAAAACGACCGGCGCGCTGTTCCGTGGCACCAGTGAATGCTCCGCGTTCGTGTCCGAATAATTCCGATTCGATGAGCTCACTCGGTATCGCGGCCATATTGAGGGCGATCAATGGCCCGGTCGCTCGAGGACTGTGATCGTGGAGAGCTTGGGCAACGAGCTCTTTGCCGCTGCCACTTTCGCCCGTGATCAAGACCGTTGCGTTGGATTGAGTGAGGCGTCCGATTGCTCGGAATACTTCTTGCATCGCAGGTGCTCGTCCCACAATACCGTTGGTATCAGATTCCGCGCTCAACCCATTGGGATCTTCTCCTGGGCGTGTTTGGTTTGCCGCACGCTGGACGGTGGCAACGATGTCATCGATGTCAAAAGGCTTAGCGACGTATTCGAACGCTCCCGCCTCAAAGGACGCGACGGTTGTCTCGAGATCTGAATGCGCCGTCATGATAACGATGGGTAAATGTTCAAACCGGGCGTTTACCTCCGACAGCACATGGAAACCATCGACTCCGGGCATGCGAATGTCGGAGACGATAACGTTGGGTTGGGTGTGTTTGAGCGCTTCGAGTAGCAGCTCGCCGTTTGCGAAATCCCGAGTAGCGAATCCGGCCTTTTCAAATGCGCGATTGAGCACCCAACGGATACTATCGTCGTCATCGACGATCCAAATGATTAGATTAGCCATGCCTGGGTTGCTCAAGCGGTAGGTATATATGGAAGGTCGTCAACCCTCGAGCACTTGCGCAGTCAATGATTCCATGGTGCTGATCGACAATCGTTTGGGTTAGAGCCAAACCCAAGCCGTAACCGTTGGCTTTACTCGTGATCATCGGGAAGAAAATTTGATCCATGATGTCGGGCGGGATACCCGGACCGTTGTCACTGATCGCGATCCTGATGGCGAGGGGATGAATCCGCTTACCAATCGTGAACCTGTGCACGACGCTTGTTGATACGGTAATGACCGGTTTGGCGGTTGCCTCAAGTGCGGCTCGGGCATTTCGCACGATATTTAGGTTCGCTTGGACAAGCTGGTCGGAATCCGCCTCAAGCTCGGGAACGCTAGGATCGTATTTGCGTACAAATTCGACTGCTGCATCTGCGCAATCGGTTGTCTCCATAGCTGCACTTTCTAGTGCAATCACACGTTCTAGAATCTGGTGAACATTGACCTGAGTGAACGACGGCGCTTTGTTCGGGCCGAGCAGTCGATCGACTAGATTGCGCAGACGGTCGACCTCACTCACGATGACCGTCGTATATTCATGTTGTTCAGTTGGAAGCTCCGCCTGTAGCAGTTGAGCCGCCCCACGGATTCCCCCAAGAGGATTTTTGACTTCGTGCGCAAGGCCGCGAATGAGTTCTCGAGTTACGTATTGGGCCGTACGGTTTTGATCTTCGCGATTAATTTGTTTGAAGCGATCAAGTGGTTCGATCTCAACGAGCACGCGTCCGTCCTGTAGTGGCGAGATGGAATAGTTTGCTGTGATTTTTTCTCCTTTCGACGTAATCAGTAATGAGGTCTCCCTTTTCGTGAACGGCTGATCAGATGCAAGGTTCGTTCTCAACGTCGTTTCTTCTAAATGTGGATCGTCGAACAGGGTGGAGAGCGACGCCCCCAACGACCGCGATAGGCTTTGGCCGCAGAGCGATTGAGCGGTTTGGTTAAGGTAAAGCACTGACAACTCCTGGTCGAGAACGAGGACCGCGACTTTAAGATGATCAAGAATGTCGTTTGAGTCGATCATGATGAATACGGTAAGGCGCATGCCTCCTAAAAGCGTAAGGAATGAACAAGGTGAAGGGAATCACGTGGGCAATTACCAACTTTATTTTCAGAGTTTGTACGCCAACGCATTACCACTCGGCTGATATTTCAAATGTGCACCAAAGTAGTGCAATTCGGGTATCCCCGTCAACGCTTGTTAAGGGGTGCCCCACAATGGCGCAACACGCACTTTCACGTTAGTCAGGGACTGAAACCGGGGTAACAACTGGATTGACGTTAGCTTTTACCCTGATACGCGGATGACGAGATGGATATCGTGGTGTTCATGTCTGGTTTCGAGAAGGGTGTGTCCATGTACCCGGCACCACGCCGGAATATCTTCAAGCGACCCAGGATCTGTGGCAAGAACTTCGAGAATCGCTCCGGGCGTCAACTTTTTGACGCACTCCTGCGTACGAATGACGGGTAGGGGACAAAGAAGCCCGCGCGCATCGAGCGTCTTGATCCGCTGGCTAGGATCCGACATGCCAACTGGGTTCGATCTCGTGAGGAGCCATGGGGGTCACCTCCACATCGCGAGATAGGCCGTTTGCGGACGTGACGGTAACCATTAGCTTGTCGGCGGACCGCCCCTGGCTGTAACGAGCCACAATTCGTGCTGCGAGCTCCGTGTCAGTGGTCGTCGGGTTACCGTCGATCAGGGCGAGTGGTCCGGGATAGTTGGTAACAACGAGGTGAGTGAACTGATTGCGATAGCCGGCCAAGAATCGATTTTCACCTTCCTCACGACCGACAATCAGCTTGAAGTGAGGTTTTGGCCGGATATGGCGGCCGATTTTAAGCAGCATGATGTCGTCTAATTGGTAATCCCTCGAGTTTCTAGCCTCCCAGAGATCTCGGAGTTTATTTGAATAGGTTTCATCGGTGAGGAAACAGCATCCGCCCGCGGGCTGCGCATAATTCCTAAAACCAAATTTTTCCGCGAGTTCCATTTGTGGTTTGCGATTACGTCCGTGAAACCCGAATAACGCCTCGCGGTTTACCCAACCTTCCCGTTCCGGGAGTGTCGGCGACAGGTTGAGTGCGCACAGAGGCCTCAGGAGTCTGTCGTCGGCGCCCGACTCCTTCGCAATGATTGGCATCATTTCCCGGCGTTGGGATTTAGGACGTTGGCCGATAACTTCACCTGTCACGACGAAATCGAACTCCAGATCGTCCATCAGGCCAAGTTCCAGAGTTTTACCCACCATGAAGATTTTGCAGTCAAGACAGGGGTTAAGGTTCTGTCCATACCCATGCCGGGGATGCAAAACAACGTCTTTGTAGTCTTCCGAGATGTCGACGATGTGTAGTTCGATACCGAGTTGTTCTGCTACCCACAACGCGTTATTACGTTTGGGTTTTTCGTGTTTACGGTCGCGAATTGCATGCGTATGTCCTTCGACGCAAAAACCGGTAAAAAAGTTGACCCCCTCAACATGAACGCCTTGTTCCTGCACGACGCGTGCGGCAAGCATAGAGTCGAGTCCACCCGAAATGAGGGCTACCGCTCGGCGTTGGGGTCGAAGGGTTGAGCGCATGAATGGTATTTTACGCGAAATTCTCAGTTGGTTGGTTGATTGAAAGCAGTATTGCAACGGGTAACCAAGGCTCGGGTATCGGTGGCGGACGTTATCGTTGCCGAAATCGGTTCGGGACTTTTGGTCTTCCTAGGGGTCATTAGCGGTGATACGAAAGAAACGGCCGAATGGATGGCACGCAAGACTCTTTCCATCCGTATATTCGCCGACGAGCGACAAGCCATGAACCGGTCCATAACCGATGTAGGCGGAAGTCTGCTAGTGGTCTCTCAATTTACGTTAGCGGCTGAAATCACCCGTGGAAACCGTCCCAATTTCGGTTTGGCGGCATCACCAGTCGATGCCAAACTTCTGTACGACCACTATGTAAGTACGTTGCGGGCCGGAACGCACAGAGTTGAAACGGGATCGTTTGGTTCCGATATGCGGGTTGTGCTCGAAAATGACGGCCCAGTTACGATTTTTCTCGACCACGAGTAGCGAAACGCGACAGTACGATTCCAAGTTCGAAAAGTATCCACATCGGTACCGCTAACAGAATTTGGGAGATTACGTCAGGGGGCGTTAAAAGCATGCCGATAAAAAAGCACCCAACCAACACGTAGGCTCGTTTATTTGCCATCGATTCGGGAGTAGCGAATCCAGCCATCACCAAGAGGACGGTGGCGATCGGGATTTCGAAGGCGAATCCGAACGCGAGGAACATCTTCACGATGAAATCCAGGTACGGACTGATGTCCGTCATCCAAGTCACGAATTCCATATTGACGCTCGCAAAAAAGCCGAACACCAGCGGGAAGACGAGGTAATAAGCGAACGCGGTGCCTAAATAAAAAAGCGCAATACTTGAGACCAGTAGCGGAATTGCAAAATGCTTCTCACGTAGATAGAGGCCGGGGGCGATGAATCCCCAGGCCTGGTGCAGAATCACAGGCATCGCAAAAAAAATAGCCGCTAGGATTGCCAGCTTGAAGGGCGTCAGAAAAGGCGAGGCGACGTCGGTTGCGATCATGTTGCCGCCTTCCGGAAGGTGAGCCAGCAAAGGTGTGGCTACGAACTTAAAAATAACGGCATTGAAATAAAAGGTCGGTATAAACAACAGGACAATGACCCCTAGCGACTTGAGAATACGGCCGCGAAGCTCAAGTAGATGGGAGAGGAAGGGCTGTTCGTCGCTGTCGACAGCCTGATCGTGATCAGCCGCAGTTTTTTCGGTCTTCGAGCCGGTGGCCTCGTCAGCCACCGGCGGTGGCCCCCTCTTTGTCGTCCGTCGTGATGTCAGGGGCAATCTGCCGCGCGGTGGGATCGATGGACTCTGCGACCCCATCCATTTCGGCCTTCACCTCCGAAACATCCTGTTCCAACCGACTGATTTCTTCTTTGATCTGCTCTTCGTGCAATTGACGACGAATATCATCCATGCCGACTTCCTGTTCTATTTCGGTTTTGACACTGTAATAGCTACGTCGTAAACGACCGAACCAAAGTCCCAGCGTTCGAATTGCCGTGGGTAAACGCTCCGGCCCAAGCACCACCAACGCGATGGCGCACACGATCACGAGTTCCGGGAAGGCGATATCAAACATTCGCATCCCGTTTAGAAGGATCGGTGGCATTGGTTTCGGCAGAAAGGTCTGCTGCATCGTCGGCGTGTTGTGAATCGTCGCCGCTGACTTTTTCATCGTCGTTGCTGCCGGACAGCGCGGACCGGAATCCTTTGATGGCGCTGCCAAGGTCCGGGCCTAGGTTCTTGATCCGTTTGGCCCCGAAAATCACGATGACGATGGCCAGTACGATCAGTAATTCCGTGATACCGAAAGACATATCAGTCTCCCTCTCGTTCTAAGGGTGGTCGGGCATTATAGACCCCTGAAGCAATCGTTATTGGGTACGAGAGAAACGGTAAAAGCTTAGCCGCGGCCGACCAAAATTGAACCCACCAATGTCGCGGCGATACCCGCGGTGGCGGTCATGTTGTCTCCGCCTGTAACGATGACCTCCAAGAATGATTCCCAAAGCAATCCCAAACCTGCAACCACCAACATCGCGCCTGCGACGCGGGCGCGTCTCCGCCGTCGTCGCTCCGAAAGTAGCGCCGATGTGAGATTTTCCATGGCTTGCTTTTGTTCGAAAACGAAACGCCCTAGCTCGGGGAGCTGACGCGAGCCGGTTAAAAGCAGTTCAGGAATTCGTGGAAGTAGCTCGATGAGTCCGGGGCCTTGATCTACTGCCGCTTTGAGTATTGCTCCAGGACCGTAGTGTTCACGCATCCATTTGTCCATGAAGGGCTTTGCCGTTGTCCACAAATCGAGATCTGGGTAGAGCTGGCGTCCTAGGCCTTCGATGTTCAATAGAGTTTTCTGTAACAACACCAGTTGCGGTTGGACTTCCATGTCGAACCGACGAGCAGCGGAGAAGAGCGCGAGCAAAAAGGATCCGAACGATATCTCGGCTAGCGGACGTTGAAAAAGCGGTTGACACAGCTGCCGTATCGTCGATTCGAACTCGTGGGCATCGGTATCAGCAGAGATCCACCCGGATTCCATGTGGAGTTTCGCGATCTCAGCGTAGTCCTCGTTGAAAAAAGCGACGATATTACGTGCAAGATAGGACTGATCCTCCTTGGTCAGTTGTCCGATTATGGCGCAATCGACGGCAATGTAACTCGGGTTAGCTGGATCGGAAATGTCGACGAAAATGTTTCCAGGATGCATGTCGGCGTGAAAGAAGTTGTCGTTAAACACCTGCGAAAAAAAAGTTTCAACGCCGCACTCGGCGAGTTTTTTAAGATCAGTTCCGTGCTTGCGGAGAGTTTTGAGGTCGGCAATTGGGACACCCTTGACTCGTTCCATGACGAGAACGTTCTTGGAGGACAAGTCATCGAAGACCTTCGGCACGTACAGCAGTGGCGACCTTTGAGAATTCCGCCGTAACCGCACCGTATTTGCGGATTCGCGCAATAAATCGAGTTCTGCAAGGATTGTCTTTTCGTAATCAGTAACGATCCGGATCAAGTGCAATCGCCGTGCATCGTAAGAGACACGTTCTAGCACCTTTGCCAACGCAAGAATAAGTGCCAGGTCTTTTCGAATGATGCGTCCAATGCCAGGCCGGATGACTTTGACGACAACTTCTTCACCGCTGATCAGGGTGGCCTCATGAACTTGTGCGAGCGAAGCCGAGGCTAGGGGTTGCTCCGAAAAAGTCGAAAATGCGGCCGTAATCGGTCGTCCCATCTCTCTTTCGATTATGCTCATCGCTATCGCACTTTGGAACGGTGGGACGCGGTCTTGTAAGCGCGCCAGTTCGTCGGCGTATTCTGCGGGGAACAAATCTCGTCGGGTGGATAGAAGCTGTCCAAACTTTATGAACACGGGCCCAAGACGTTCGATAGCGAGCCGGAATCGCTTTGCGTCTGAGGTACGAGGAGTAGGCAGCAACGACGTAGGAAACAGATATCGTGACCAGTGGTTTATCTGCAACGCGTATGGAATCGTATCCAGTCGAAACCGCAGAGCGGTCGCAACAATGTGTACACCGCGACGCAGTGGAATCAATGTTTTTCCGCGTCTTCGAGACGTCTTTGCAACTCTTCAACCGTTGAAGTTAATTCTTCGATCGAGGATTTGAGTTGGTCGATCTCGGCACGGTTGGCCGCGCCGCCACTACGGCGACTGACCTCAGTTGCCACGCCCTCGACCGCAGACCGCATCGCGCCGACGCCTAATTCGGCCGCAGAGCGCATCTGATCGGTCAATTGTTGCGCCTCCAGTGCCGGCTTGAAGACGCGTCGAAAGTCTTCAAGTAACGCCAAATCGCCGTCAAACGAAACGTTGTCGATGGACTTCCCGAGCATGACCTCAAAGATGCTAGAAAGCGAACCGCTTACCGTCAGGTCCGCAGCAGGATCAATATTCGCAAAGACCCTTGCCTTCCCCCCAGTAAACCGAAATGACAAGTTCAATCCGGTGGCATCGATCACTACGCACTTTTCGTCGAGCCTATCGATGGCGTCCCTCGCGCCATCGTCGAGGCTGTATTTGGCGCGTAGTAAGGTCTCGATCGCGGCGGCAGTGGTGGATGCAATGATGGTCATTTCACGGCTCGGTGGATGGCGACTAACCCGCCCAATAAATTTTCGTAACGAACGCCATGAAAACCGGCATCGGCGAGTATGCAGTTTAGTTCGGACTGATTTGGATGTACGTCAATTGACTCGATCAGGTAGCGATATGGTGCGGAATCCCCTGCGATCAGTTGTCCTGCGAAAGGCCAAGACTGTTGATAAAGCCGGTAGACCGTTTTGAGCAAGGGATTTTTTGGTTTGGAGAATTCAAGGATTACAAGGGTTCCACCGGGTTTCAAGACGCGATGACATTCGGTTAGTGCAGAGTCTTTGTTCGTCATATTGCGTAAACCAAAAGCAATCGTGATTGCATCGAAATAGTCGTCCGGAAACGGCAGCATCTCGGCATCAGCGACGGCTGTCTGAATCCAGGCATAACCAGAGTTGATGAGTTTATCGCGACCAACTTTGGTCATTGATTCGTTGATGTCCAGAAGGATTACTTGGCCGTCACGACCGACTACGTCGGCGAGAAGTGCGCAAAGATCCCCTGTACCGCCAGCGACATCGAGAACCTGCGATCCAGGTCGTAACGATGTAGTTTCAATCGCGATGCGCTTAAATATTCTGTGGAGTCCAAACGACATCACATCGTTCATGACATCATAACGATCGGCGACGGTTCGAAAAACATTCCCCACTCGGCGCGTTTTTTCGTCAGTTTCGACGAAATCATGACCGAAATTCACTCGATCCTGATTCACGTTTCGACCTCTGGTTTCCACCGTCCTACAGGGATCGTGGGTAATCGCGACGCGTTAGCTGATCGCAATTCAACGAAGTATTTTTCCCAATATTGCTCTTTGTGACGGGATAAATCCGCGAGGTAGTCCCACGAGTAGATGCCGGTGTCGTGTCCATCACTGAAAACAATGCGCAGCGCATAATTACCCATCGATTCCATAGAATCGATGGCGACGTGTTTCTTTCCTGTTTGTAGCTTGCGTTCTGACTCCGAATGGCCGCGTACCTCGGCTGAAGGGGAATAAACTCTGAGAAGTTCGGCTGGTAAAAGTGAGTCGGAGCCGTCGGCATAACAGAGTTCGAGCGTTCGGGAGGCTTTGTGATATGTGATTGATCGGGGATTCAAGAGCGCGCCTACAAGATATACCGTGACAGGTCCTGATCAGTAACCAAGTCCTCCAAGTGGTCGTTGACGTAGGTCGCGTCAACGTGGAGCGAATTGGTCGTATCGCCGGCGCTAAATGAAACCTCGTCCAACAACCGCTCCATCACCGTGTGCAACCTACGTGCACCAATGTTCTCTGTATTTTCGTTTACCTGCCAGGCGAGCTCAGCAATGCGGGTTAGTGCTTCCTCCGTGAAGGTGAGCTCGATTCCTTCGGTGCCAAGCAACGCGACGTACTGTTCGATGAGGGACGCGTCGGGTTCCGTAAGGATTCGATTGAAATCAGCGGGAGTTAGCGGATGTAGCTCCACCCGGATGGGTAAGCGCCCTTGAAGCTCGGGTATAAGGTCGGATGGTTTGGCTAAATGGAACGAGCCTGAGGCTATAAAGAGAATATGATCAGTACGAATCATCCCGTACTTAGTCGAGACCGTGCAGCCTTCAATTAGCGGCAATAGGTCTCGCTGGACACCCTCGCGAGAAACGTCGGCACCGACGTGATCGGACCTCCGTGTAACTTTGTCAATCTCGTCTAAGAAGACGATGCCTGTTTGCTCCACTGCGTCAACGGCGTGGGCCTTGATTTCGTCTTCGTTCACCAGCTTTACCGCTTCTTCTTCTCGGAGACGACGATAGGCGTCGCGTATTTTTAGTCGGGCACTGGTTGTTTTGCCTGTGGGTAGACTCGAGAACATGTTTTGCAGCTGGCTGGTCATCTCCTCCATTCCTGGAGGAGCCATGATCTCAACACCTATTTGTGCGGTCTCGACCTCGATTTCTATTTCACGGTCGTCGAGTTTCCCCTCGCGAAGTTTTTTTCTAATTTTCTGCCTGGTTTCTGAGCCCTTTTTTTCTCCGTTGTCATCACTCGTCGATGGTCTGGGCTCGGGTAAAAGTGCGTCGAGAATCCGCTCTTCGGCCGCGTCGTCGGCCCGGTGCTGGACCTTTTGCAGCTCTTTTTCGCGCAACATTTTTACGGCAACGTCTGCAAGATCGCGAACTATCGAATCGACATCTCGACCGACGTAGCCGACTTCAGTGAATTTTGTGGCTTCAACTTTCATGAACGGCGCATTCGCAAGCCGCGCAAGTCGTCGGGCGATTTCGGTTTTACCGACTCCCGTAGGACCGATCATCAAAATGTTCTTTGGAGTTACCTCCTCCCGTAAATCCTCGTCGAGTTGCATCCGTCGCCAACGATTACGCAACGCGATCGCCACCGCCCGCTTTGCTTTTTCTTGGCCAACGATGTGGTGGTCGAGTTCGTGGACGATTTCTCGAGGAGTCATCATGATGACGTAGTGTCGAGTGTTTCAATTGTGGTTGAGTGATTGGTATAAACACAGATTTCTGCAGCAATAGCCAACGCTCTGGCAACGATTTCATGAGCATTCAGTTCGGTGTTGTCGAGCAAAGCCTTGGCCGCGGCTTGAGCGTACGGACCACCTGAACCTATCGCGATGAGCCCGTCTTCGGGTTCGATAACGTCCCCGTTTCCGCTGATGATGAGCGAGGATTCTTCATCAGCGACGGCCAGCAACGCTTCGAGCCGGCGCAGTGCTCTGTCGGTACGCCAGTCTTTTGCCAGTTCTACGGCGGCTCGAGTGAGGTTACCTTGATATTTATCCAAGTTAGCCTCGAACCGCTCGAACAGGGTAAAAGCATCGGCGGTACCACCTGCAAACCCTGCGATCACGCGGTCTTCGGACAGGCGCCGGACTTTCCGCGCATTACTTTTCATGATTGTGTCGCCTAGCGAGACTTGGCCATCACCCCCCAGGGCCACTTTGCCTGGTCGGCGAACAGAAACAATGGTCGTGCCGCGAAACTGTTCCATGGGAGCCTATTAGCTAACTGATTGCATCCATAGTGGGGAGCGAGACGGTGAAATTCAACCGCCACGAGGAGAACGTTCGAGCACCAACGCCGATATTTTCTTGGTTCTGAGTTCCGACATGGCCTCGCGGGTTTCGCGCGGGGATTTATACGGTCCCACCAAGACGCGATACCAAATGTCCTCACCGGCCAGCCTGACCTCTGACGTCGTTGCTGCCATTCCACCCAATAACAACTCCGCCCGCAGCACGTCGGCTTCGTCTTGTTTACGAAATGATCCTACCTGCAGTAAATATTCTTTTGCTCCAGCATTGTTGAGAGTTCCCGTTGCGTAAGGGTTTGTATTGACGGAGACCTCGCTTGTTGGAAGTTTTTCCCAGAACTCGTAGCGTGTGGACAATGGGTCCGCGTTGGACGCATCTCCGCCATTTGACGAACTCGTTGCGTTGCCAAGGTCGGAAGACGGAATTAACGAAACGCCCAACGTAGCCAGGATCCCGACGGCGATACCCGCGAAGAAGGACCTAGTGCTGAAGCCAGCAGGTTTAGTTCGACGACCTGTTCGAGCCGATTTTTGAGCACGACTCGTACGTTTGTGAGAATTGACGGCCACGTGGTGACCATAGTACCGGTCGGACACTGCCTTTGAATATGTCTAGAAAGTGTCGATCGGATCGACGTCGATGGACCAACGAATGGAACTTTTGTTCGGAGCTTTGTTCTCTACAGCCTCGAGCGCGTGCTGTAACTCCGACCTGCGACTCGAAACCAACAAAGCCTGGTGACGAAAGCGTCCGCTTTTTCTCGCGATTGGAGCGGTTACGGGGCCCATTGCCTCAAGATCAAAATTAGCGACGATTTCGAGGAGTCGCTGCAGAAAGTTTTCAGACTCGTCGGAGTTCGAGGCGTCGGCGCGAAGCATCGCCATGGCAGTGAAGGGTGGCAGTCGGGCGATTCGTCTATGCTGAATCTCGTTCTTGCTAAAACCGTCGTAGCCGTGCTCTGTTAGTGCCACAAGATTTGGATTGGCGGGATCATACGACTGTACCCACACTTCGCCATGTCTTTCGGCTCGCCCTGCTCGGCCGGCGACTTGAATAATGAGCTGCGCGGTGCGTTCGGGGCCTCGAAAGTCTGGAGAAAGGAAGCCGTTGTCTGCGTTGACTACGACCACGAGGGTAACGTTCGGGAGATGGTGGCCTTTAGCGAGCATTTGGGTCCCAACAAGAATCCGCTTGGATGGATCGGTCAAGTTCGAGAATAGGTTTTGTAGCTGCGTTTGAGATCGAGTGGTATCCCCGTCAACGCGTAACGTGGACACGTCGGGGAACTCTCTCTCGAGGGTTTCTTCGACACGCTGGGTTCCGGCGCCGAGAGCGATGATTTCAACGCTCGCGCAATCGGGACAAGTGGCCGGAGCCGGGTAGTGACGCAGACAATGATGGCATTGAAGTAACGTCGGCGATTGATGAAGAGTCAGGCGGACATCACACGCATCGCACTCTGCTTGCCAGCCGCATTGCGAACAACATAGGGTCGGTGCATATCCGCGCCGATTGATGAAAACAAGGACTTGGGCATCGTTTTCAAGATGCTGCCGTATAGCCACTAGCGATGGTTCACTCAATCCTCCGGTAAGGCGTTTACCGCGGATATCGACGATTCGAAAGGTGGGCATTTCCCGGCTACCCGGGCGCTCAGAAATCCGTGCCATCGAGTACCTTTTGCGGTTGACGTTGACGACGGTTTCAAGCGATGGCGTCGCACTTCCAAGAATGCATGGAATGCCCAGAAATTGGGCTCGGATGACAGCAACGTCTCTGGCGGAATAGCGTAATCCGTCAGTTTGCTTGAATGATGGGTCATGTTCTTCGTCAACGACGATTATGCCGAGATCGCGAAAACTCGAGAATACAGCCGAACGCGTTCCGATTAGGATTTGATGCTCTCCACTAGCGACGCGCGTCCAAGTAATAAAACGTTCTCGGTCGGACGCAGCAGAATGAATGACCCCAGCTGCGCCGAAACGCTCGACGAAGCGGGCAGTCGTTTGCGGGGTTAGCGCGATTTCGGGGACAAGCACAAGGGCTTGTTTCCCTTGCTGCAGTACGTCTTCGATGATCCGCAGATAGACTTCAGTCTTGCCGCTACCGGTCACGCCGTAAAGGGCATGCACGCCGAACTGGTCGAGTTCAGCAGTGATGGATCGTATGGCCGCACTTTGTTCCGACGTAGGCTCGATATCTGAAGAGCCGATTGAGTAGTGTGCCCGTTCGGTGTGCGAAACGATTAAACCTTTTTCGCCGAGTTTCCGGAGTAATGGGATGGTAGCCCCGAAATTCCGAGCTTCATCTATGTTGACCGGACCCGCGTTTAAAAGAGCCTCCCACAATTGTCGTTGCCGAGGCGCCCGATCAAGTGACGTCGGGGCCGTGGTTCCGACCGCGGTCCAAATTAATGGTGGGTCGGTATCCATGGAGTTGCCGCGCCGTGCTAAAGCCGGAAGTAACGCCGCATATACGGACCCGATTGGGTGGTGATAATAACGTGCTAGCCACGATGCCAGGTCCAACAAATCCGGTGTGAGTATGGGTGCGGTATCGAGGATATCTTCGATGGGTTTCAGGGATCGCGTTGCTTGATGGGACAGCGCTGTCACGATGCCTATAACGTGAGATCTGCCAAAAGGGACTCGGACCCGCGCTCCCAGTAACGGAGCTGGGAATCGACTGGGCAACGAATACTCGAAAATCTTCCGGAGAGGCCTGGGGACGGCAACATGGACGACCGAGACCAAAGTTGCGTCCAAATTACCTATTGCCTAAACTGCGCGGCCCGATCACCAACGGTTTGACGGTAACGCTGTGAAAAATGATATTCACCCTGAGTACTCCGAGATTACAGCTACCTGCAGTTGCGGCAATGTGGTCAGAACACGGTCTACCATAGGTCGCGATATACACCTTGAAGTTTGTTCGGAGTGTCACCCGTTCTATACCGGTAAGCAAAAGATTGTTGATTCCGCCGGAAGGGTAGAACGCTTTCGCCGACGATTTGGTGACCGTTCGAGTAAAAAGACCGCCTGATTTTCCTAAAAAGTTCACGACCCTCTGATGTCTCTGGTGTTAGCCTTCGCTCGTCAGAACACGAAGATTCAGGTCTTGCAACACGCTGTCTTACTCATATCGATTTTGTTTACAGCAACCGGGGCATTTGGTGCTGGCGCTGGCAAGAAGATGTACGACGAGTTCGTCGAGAACGGACAGATTTATGCTCACGACGGTTGGCAAGGGTACGTTACGAGCCTTGGACAGAAGTTGTTAAAACATGCTTCAGGTAGCCCCAAAAAATACAAATTTGTCGTTCTAGATAGCGCCCAGATCAACGCATTTGCGACACCTGACGCATTTATATTTGTGAACCGCGGATTGCTAGCGTTCCTGAGTTCGGAGGAACAACTGGCGGCTGTTATCGGTCACGAAATCGGCCATGTGGTGGGCGAGCATGCGCGCCGGCGTAAGATGGCTAATTTGCTCGGAAAAACCGCTGGAATTGCTGCAGCTTTCGTCACTGGACGAAATGAGCTCTACGAAGTTTCAAATGTTGCCACGGCGACTCTACTATCTGGATACGGTCGGGAGATGGAACTAGAAGCGGATCGCTTCGGTGCCGAATTTCTCGCCCTATCAGGGTATAACCCGCTTGCCATGATCGAAGTCGTGCAAGTCCTGAAGGACCAAGAGTTGTTCTCTAAGCAAATTGCTAATCGGCCATCCACGTACCATGGATTATTCTCGTCGCACCCGAAAAATGATAAGCGACTGCATGAGGTGGTTACTTATGCTCAAAGCCAGTTACCTGACCTGGTCACCGAGCAGGTTGGAGATTTTTGGTCCTTGATTGATGGGTTGGCGTACGGAGACGAAGCCGCCGCTGGGATAGTCAGAGATCAAACCTTCTATCATGGGGGATTGAGGATCGCGGTCGACTTTCCAGAAAATTGGATCGTGACGAATACTCCGTCGCAAGTTTTCGGAAAAGCACCGGGCGGAAAGAAAGAGGCCCAAATCAGCTTTGCTCGGCATGAACCAGTAAAACGAAAAAGCCCGGAGCAGTACGTTGTCGATGTACTGAAACGGGATGATGTTGTTAGTGGATCGGAGCTTGAACTTAACGGTCTCAAGAGCTACATCGGTGAGCTCGAAGTAGAAAGCTCCGAAACGCAAGTGGCGCTGATCGGCGTCATATATCGAGGAAAACACGTGTTTCTGTTTCGGGGCGAGACGGGCCCCAACACCGATGCCGACGCCTTCCGTACCCTGTTCCTGGAGACACTAAAGACGCTTCGAGGAATGACCGCTGCGGACGTGCAATTAGCTAATACACGAAGAGTGACAGTTTTAGTCGCAGGCCCTGACGATACGTACGCCAAATTAGCGCGGAGAACTGCAATTACGCGATACCCAGAAGAGACTCTGCGTCTATTAAACGGGGGTCATCCGCACGGCGAACCTCGCGCGGGAGATTTCGTCAAAATTGTTGAATAAAATCGCGTAGGGTTTTGATTCTGCTGTGAAGCTCTGTGGTTTGTTAAGTTACGTCTGGTCTCGGGTGGACCAGTATTGAGAAGGTGTAAGTAAAGTGACTTTGTCTCTTTGGTGTTTGGTAATCGTTGCGTTACTGCCCTACGTTCTAGCCGGAGTTGGTAGCTATTTTCGACGAGCTAATCTTGGCGTTGTCGACAACGACAATCCGCGAACCCAGGCGACGTTATTAGAGGGAGCGGGCGCCCGTGCATATGCGGCACAGGCGAATGCGTGGGAAGCTTTAGCGCTGTTGCTCGTTGGGCTGGCGCTTGTTCATTTCACCGGAAATGCGGATCAAGCCGGGACGGCTTCGCTGATATTCTTGATTGCCCGAATTCTGCACGCAGTTTTCTACGTCCGTGGTGCTGCGACTCTACGCTCGTTGAGCTTTTTAGCTGCCTTTGGGGCGTGGATTTGGTTGATTGTCATCGCAGCTTCCGGATAGCTTTGACCATTAGTTAAAAAACGTCCTCGGGTCGTAGAACATTGGGTACCGGGTTGCTTTGCGGCCTCGCGTCCGAAGTCGGGGCGTCTTCGTCAAAAAAATATTCGAAGATGGCGTCTTTCTGATCAGGCCGAGCGAGGCGCCCAGTTTGTGGATCAATCTTTGCACTGACAACCCCAGCGGGTTGCGTTAACGATGCTTCCGGCGTGCTCTTTAACGCTTCTCGCATAAAGTCAATCCAAATAGGTAACGGCGTAGTCGAACCGTACTCTGTTGAACCTACGGGTCTGTGATTACTAAAACCGACCCAGACAGAAGTAACGAGATTGGCTTGGAACCCATTAAACCAGGTGTCCGCTGCTTCGTTTGTCGTCCCCGTTTTGCCGGACAGATCTGTTCTTTCTAGTTCAAGTGCACGGCGTCCCGTTCCACGTTTAATCACGTCGCGGAGCATAGAATTGATTATAAAGATGTTGCGTTCGTCGATAACACGCGGGGCGCTAACCGTCGATAAATCGGTTTCAAGATCGCAGGCGCGACATACGACTGGATGGTTGGGTTCGAAGATGATTGAGCCATTGAGCGCCTCGATGCGTTTGATGATGTGGGGCTTGATTTTATATCCGCCGTTGGCAAAGACCGCGTAGCCGCGCGCCATCTCAAGCGGTGTTAACGCCATCGTCCCGCCGCCGATTGCGAGTTGAGTATTACGCGGAAAACTATCGGTTTCGAACCCGAAACGCCTGACGTGCTGGATGACTTTTCCGGCACCAACGTCGAGAAGTACGCGCATGGATACCAAGTTGATGGAACGGTACAGAGCTTCGCGAAGTCGGGTGGGCCCATTGTATTCACCGCTATCATTCCTGGGGCGGTAAAGTTGCTCGAGATTTTTATCCTCGAAAACCAAAGGAGCGTCGAGGTAAACGGTGGCTGGCGTCACTCCGTGTTCGAGAGCAGCAGAGTAGACAAAAGGCTTGAAACTTGATCCGGGCTGGCGCGCAGCTTGGACTGCGTGGTTGTATTGATTTCGCGCGAAGTTAAATCCCCCGACCATTGCTGTTATGGCGCCAGACTGCGGATTAAGGGCAACTAAAGCACCCTGGATGTTGGGTATTTGGGCGAGGTGCCACTGCTCGTCTTTGGCAGTGATACGAATGAGATCGCCCGGGTCGAGGATTTCTTCCGCACTGCGCGGCGTCCTGCCACGACTATCCGTATCTATATAGGGGCGTGCCCACCGGTAGCCTTCCTGAGAAATGACAACAATGTCACCGTTAGCACGTAATACCTCGAGAGCATCGTCGCTGGTTGATAGCACTACCGCGGGTTCAAGCTCGCCGATCAGACTACGCGTTTCGAAGCTTTTTGCGTAGCGATCTAAGGATTGTTCGGATGCGGAAAGGCGCACGTGTCCATCGGGGCCCCGGTACCCGTGCCGACGATCGTAGGCTTGCAGGTGAGTTTTGACGGCAGTCTGGGCCGCGGCCTGTTGTTGGGCGTCGATGGTGGTGTAAACAACGAAGCCGCTATAGATGTCCCTACCATAGCGTTCGATCAGGTCGCGTCGTAGCCATTCGGCAGGGTACGGGGCATAAAGATCGACGTCGCGATGGTGAACCGTCGCTGTGATTGGTGCGGTGACGGCGGCCTTGTATTGCCGCTCATCAATGATTTGGTTTTCGAGCATTCGTCGTAGTACCAAATTGCGTCGTTTTACAGCCCATATTGGACCGTTGATCGGGTTTCCGGCCTCTGGGCGTTTAGGGATACCCGCCAACATGGCGAGTTGCGGTAAGTTCAGTTTTTGGGCGGGTTTGCCATAGTAGGTATAGGAAGCGGCTTGAAGCCCATACGCGCGTTTACCGAATGGAACGACGTTGATATAGAGCTCTAGAATTTCTTCTTTGGTTAGTTCCTGTTCAATCTTGAGGGCTAAGAGCATTTCCTTAAACTTGCGTACGAAGGTCTGTTCCCGGGATAGATCGGCGACGTTACGCGGTAGTTGCATCGTTATCGTTGATGCACCCGTAAGGACGGTGGGATTAATCAGCAACTTTACGACGTCATTCGCAAGTGAGATCCAATCCACGCCACCGTGTTCGTAAAAGCGCTTGTCTTCGGTGTATACCAGCGCATCTTTGAAATATTGTGGGATCTCGTTCAATCCGATCGGAATGAGACGGCGGTCACCGAATTCAGCCAGCAATTCGCCTTGGTCGGCGTAAATTCGTAGGGGCGTTTCGAGTTGGTAGTGACGGTAGGTTTCCGCGTCAGGTATCTGCGGGTCCAAATATAGAAATACGGCTGCAATGATAGCCACGCTGCCGCACAAGCCGCTGCAAATGAGCCACAACAGGTATCTGAACGATTGTGTTTTCCGCATCATGTGTCTATGAACGCTGCCGTGGCCTATTTGTTACTTCATGCGGCGGACACAGCCAAATCATATAGCGTGCACACGATCGACTAGAGGAGGTAAGGACGAATGTACTCTCGAGCGTTACGCTGCGCTAGAAGACTTGCAATATTTGCGCTTGATATTTCGAGGCACCGGACTTTGCGATTCTTGTTGGAGCATTGATCGTTATCGATTCATCTCGGGGATGGGTTTAGATCAGGCCAAGTACGTCATCATGGAATGGGCTAAACGTTTGCTGTGGGATCTGAAGGCACAGGGTAAAATTCACCATGCGACTTTGACGAGATTGTCATGAAACACAGAAGCGTCTTTCTTGTCGGTCTTATGGCCGTCGGGAAGTCGAGCGTAGGTAGACAACTTGCGGATGAGCTCGGTTATACGTTTTACGATTCTGATGATGAAGTCGAATCTCGGGCGGGTGCGGAGATCGCCTGGATATTCGATGTTGAAGGTGAGACTGGATTCCGGGATCGGGAAACCCAGGTGATCAATGAGTTAACTCCACTGGATGGGATCGTACTGGCGACGGGAGGCGGCGTGGTTTTGCGAGAAGAGAATCGACGCGTGCTTTCCGATAGGGGCTTCGTAGCCTACCTTACAAGCCCTATAAGTCTTTTAGTAGAGCGTACGCGAAAGGATACAAGAAGGCCGATGTTAAGGGACAAGGACCCCGTGGCAACACTCAAGGGGTTTGCGCGAGAACGAGGGCCTCTATACGAGAGCGTTGCGGATCGCACGTTCGTCACCGATGGATCAAGCGTTCGAAACGTCGCTCGAGAGGTTGCCCGGTGGCATCGGGATGCTATAGGAAAGGCTGGATCGTAAGATGGTTGCGCACGTTGACGTCGTTTTAGACGAGGGCCGCGGATACCGTGTTCTAATAGGTTCGGGGGTTATAAGTAAGAAGGCATCTTGGCGTGAGGTGCTTGGCGCCAAGGTGGCGGTGGTAACGAATGCGACCGTTGCGGAGTTATACCTGGATACTTTGGCTTCCGCGATAGAGCAAGATCTAGATGTAATCGAGATCGGTGACGGCGAACAATTCAAGAATCTGAATACGTTTTCGCAAGTGATCGATCGTCTAGTCGACGGCGGACACAACCGGGATAGTACCATCGTCGCTTTGGGCGGGGGTGTCGTTGGAGACGTTGCCGGCTATGTGGCGGCTAGCTATCAAAGAGGCATCGGCTACGTCCAAGTTCCAACCACTTTGCTTGCCCAGGTCGATTCGTCGGTTGGCGGAAAGACGGCGGTGAACCATCCGTCAGGAAAAAATTTGATCGGCGCCTTTTATCAGCCGAGCCGGGTTATTGCGGATACTGCCACGCTTACTTCCCTACCTGATCGCGAATACCTGGCGGGTATTGCCGAGATTATTAAATACGGTGTAATCGGAGATCCGATCTTTTTTAGCTGGATGGAAGAGAATGTGGAAGCACTGTGCGCTCGCGAACCGAACGCCATGGAGCGTGCCATCAGGCGCTCTTGCCAGCTAAAAGCCGAAATCGTTGCCGAGGATGAGCGGGAAACAGGCGTTAGGGCACATTTAAACTTCGGTCATACGTTCGCGCATGCCATAGAGACCGCGACAGATTTTAAAACGTATCTTCACGGAGAGGCCGTGGCGATCGGCATGGTCATGGCGGCGGATTTATCAGTACGCATGGGTCTCTGTAAGTCCGATACCGCGATACGAGTAAGACAATTGATTGAGGCGTACGGACTGCCCGCGGAGCCGCCAGAATGTCCAACTTCAGTCATGTTGGAGACCATGGCAATGGACAAGAAAGTAATTCGAGGGCGGATGCGATTTGTGTTGGCGAAACGCATCGGAGAAGTGTTTGTTGAAGGCGACGTTCCGCAAGGAAAACTGGAACAAACTCTCGCCGCTGGGACAGATTTGTCTCGGGGTTAGAGAGCTTTGACGACGCATTACCCTGGCAGTACTGACGATCCCATGAGTTCCTGATCGATTGCTTGAGCAGCCTCTCGACCCTCATTGATCGCACGAACGACGATATTCTGACCGCTTCGACAGTCACCTGCTGCAAACACCCTGGGGATACTCGTTTGATAAATCCCTTTGTTCGCCGCGTAGTTCGACTGTTGGTCGAGATCTACGCCGAGGGCCGTGGATAGGTAGTGTTCTGGTCCTAGAAATCCCATGGCCAAAATCACCAAGTTCGAGTCCCACGTGCGTTCAGTATTGGGTAAGGTTTTGCGTTCTCCGTCCGCGTACTCAAGATCGACGGTTTTGATGCCTGCTACATGTCCGTGACCGTCGTCGATAAATTCAAGTGAATCAATCGCCCAAGTTCTTGGATCACTACCGAATTTCGCCGACGCTTCTGCGTGGCCATAGTCAACCATAAAAATGACAGGGTCTTCAGGCCAAGGGTTAGTAGGCGATCTTTCGCTGGGCGGTGCAGGGAATACTTCGAAATTGGTCAGTGAGCGACACCCATGTCGGAGCGACGTGCCCAGACAATCGGTACCGGTATCGCCCCCGCCAATGACAATTACGTCTTTGTCGTGAGCATCAATGTACTTGCCGTCCGCAAGTCTTGAGTCTAAAAGACTGCGCGTATTTGCCGTCAGAAAATCCATCGCAAAGTAGATGCCGTTTAAACTCCGACCGGGTATCCCTAAGTCCCGAGGCGTGGTCGCCCCCGTGGTTAGAAGAAGCGCGTCATTTTCCGCAACAAGTTTCGATACATCCAATGTGCCGCCGCTGCCATCCCCGACGTCGATGCCGGTTTTGAATTCAATACCTTCATCTCGGAGGACGTCGACGCGCCGCTCGACGATTCCCCGTTTATCGAGCTTCATGTTAGGTATTCCATACATCAACAAGCCACCAATACGGTCGGCTCGTTCGTAGACGATTATCGAATGGCCAACGCGATTAAGTTGGGCCGCCGCGGCCAGACCAGCGGGCCCTGAGCCGACTATGGCTACTGATTTTCCTGTCCGCGAAAGCGGGGGTTGAGGGCGCACCCATCCTTCTTCGAAGCCGCGATCGATGATAGCCATTTCGATGTTCTTGATCGTGACGGGTGGATCGGTAATGCCGAGGACGCAACTGCCTTCGCACGGCGCAGGACATACTCGTCCAGTAAATTCCGGGAAGTTGTTAGTCGCGTGTAGCCGATCGAGGGCATCGCGCCATTGGCCTCTGTAGACGAGATCGTTCCATTCTGGAATAAGGTTGTGTATGGGACATCCGCCTCGACTAATACGATGCTCCGGTGGCGCGTTGGACTGGCAAAAAGGGACACCGCAATCCATGCAACGAGCACCTTGCTTCTCGAGGTGTGCGGTGTCCGGTCGTGTATAGATCTCATCGAAGTCGAGAAGGCGCTTGCTTGCATCTCTGTACGGAGCGGCTTCGCGTTGAAACTCGATAAAACCGGTCGTCTTACCCATTTTTAACTGTGTGTCGCATGGCCGTGGTTAATTAGCCCAATCACCCTCGTTCTCGGCAATCTCTGCAGCCATTTTGCGTTCTTCAAGTACCCGCTTGTAATCGGTGGGCATCACCTTGACGAATGTGTTAATGGATGTAGCCCAATCATCGAGCAAAGCGTTCGCCGTGGTCGAACCTGTATAGATGGCGTGTTTATCGACCAATGTCTTTAATACGTCGACGTCGCCTCGATCCTCAATCTGTTCGAGTTCAACCGTGTCCTTATTGCAGTGTGCGTGGAACGATCCATCTGGATCGTATACGTACGCGGTACCGCCGCTCATGCCGGCAGCAAAGTTCCTGCCTGTAGCGCCAAGGATAACGACTATTCCCCCAGTCATGTACTCACAACCGTGGTCTCCGACACCTTCGATTACGGTATGGGCCCCGCTATTACGAACACAGAAACGCTCTGCTGCCACACCTCGAAAAAAACATTCGCCCGCGGTCGCCCCGTACAAAGCAACGTTACCGATTAACACTTGCTCTTCGGCGACAAAACGACTTGTTTTGGGTGGATAAATGATCAGTCTTCCGCCCGAAAGTCCTTTGCCAACGTAATCGTTGGCGTCACCCTCGACTTCGAGTGTTACGCCCTTAGCGAGCCACGCGCCGAAGCTTTGACCGGCACTGCCGTTGAATTTAAAGTGAATGCTGTCGTCGGGTAGCATCTCCGGTCCCCGTCGAGAGATAATCTGGTAGGACAGCATTCCGCCTACGACTCGGTGCGTGTTCCGGATATCGAGTTCGGCGTGAACCCTCGTAGCGTTCGCGAGCGCGGGTTCGGCGAGTTCGATGAGCTTGTTATCGAGTGCGCGGTCCAAACCGTGATCTTGTTCGTGGACGCAGTACACACCGAGACAATTTTCGGGTTCTTCGGCTTTGCTGAGCACGCGTGAGAGATCGAGGCCTTTCGCTTTCCAGTGGTCGACTGCGGGGTCAACGTCGAGCACGTCGACTCTCCCAATCATCTCGTTGACGGTACGGAAACCAAGCGCGGCCATGAGCACTCGCAGTTCCTTCGCCACCATGAAAAAATAGTTCACGACGTGTTCTGGTGCCCCTGAAAATTTCTTGCGTAATTCGGGATCCTGGGTTGCGATACCGACGGGGCAGGTATTTAAGTGGCATTTGCGCATCATGATGCATCCGAGGGCCACTAAAGGCGCGGTAGCAAAACCAAACTCTTCAGCCCCGAGGCAAATTGCAATCGCTACGTCACGCCCGGTTTTTAACTGCCCGTCCGTCTGTAGCACGACTCGCGAACGTAGATTGTTCATCACCAACGTTTGATGAGCTTCGGCAAGACCAAGCTCCCAAGGCACACCCGCGTGCTTAATGGAAGTTAACGCCGACGCGCCTGTGCCACCGGTATCGCCTGCGATGACAAGGTGATCGCTGCGCGCCTTAGTCACCCCAGCGGCGACCGCGCCTATGCCAATTGCTGCACCTAATTTGACACTGATACGTGCGGTTGGGTTCGCATTCTTGAGGTCATGGATAAGCTGAGCGATGTCTTCGATGGAATAAATATCATGGTGAGGTGGTGGACTGATTAACCCAACACCAGGCGTTGAGTGCCTAATACTGGCGATATAGTCATCGACTTTGCGGCCGGGCAATTCGCCCCCTTCGCCGGGTTTTGCACCCTGTATGATCTTGATTTGCAGTTCGTCTGAATTGGCCAGATAGTTTGCGGTCACGCCAAAACGACCACTGGCGACTTGCTTGATGGCGGACCGCTTTGAATCACCGTTCTCCATCGTTTGAAAACGATCAGGGTCTTCGCCTCCTTCACCGGTATTAGACTTGCCCCCGACTCGATTCATTGCGATGGCAAGCGACTCGTGGGCTTCGGCGGAGATTGAGCCAAAACTCATTGCGCCAGTGGCAAAGCGGCGAATAATCTCTGTCTCTGGCTCTACTTCCCCAAGGGGTATTGCACTCGTGGCCGTTGTCTTGAAAGACAACAATCCACGGAGGTTCGTTTCTCGGGTATTGGTGTTGTTGACGTGGTCGGCAAACCGCCAGTAAGCATCTTCATTATTCGTTCGTGCGGCGGATTGAAGGTCGGCCACTGCTTCCGGATCCCACATGTGGCGGTCACCGCCAAGCCGCCAATGAAAGTCACCTGGGTTAGGCAGGACAGGCACGGCGATTGAATCTCGACCTGGGAATCCGATTGCATGACGTCGCTGCATTTCTTCCGCGAGCACGTCAAATCCCGCACCTTCGACGCGGCTCGCAGTCCGGGTAAAGGCCCGATCAATGACTTCTCCGGCTAGCCCGACGGCTTCAAAGATTTGTGCACCCTTGTATGACTGTAAGGTTGATATCCCCATTTTGGCCATAACTTTGAGGATGCCTTTACCGGCTGCCTTCTTGTATGACTCAACGACGTCGCGGTCGTCGCGGATGTGAGCTGCATCATTGAGGTACCCATCGCGACGGGCCTGCCATAGGGACTCGAACGCCAAGTATGGGTTGATGGCGTCGGCGCCGTAACCGACCAATAGACAGTGGTGATGAACTTCTCGCGCCTCACCGGTTTCGAGAACAATGCCGATCCGAGTGCGTGCATGATGAAGTACGAGATGGTGGTGTACCGTGCCGACCGCCAGCAGGGCACTTATGGCTACGTGGGTGTCGTCAACTCCCCGATCCGATAACACGATGAGTTTGAACCCCCCGTCAATGGCATCGATCGCTTCAGACGCGATTCGATCCAACGATGTCAGCAAGCCGTCGCGTCCGGTGTTTGCTGGAAACGTGATGTTGATGGTTTTAGCCGTCCAACCACGATGGTCGATCTGCTTCAGTAACAAGAGATCCGCATTGCAAAGGATAGGATGTGGAATACGAAGCCGATGAGCATGTTGCGGCGTTGTACTAAGCAAGTTTCCTTCAGGCCCGATATAACATTCCAGGGACATGATCACTTCTTCGCGGATTGAATCAACGGCTGGATTGGTGACTTGTGCAAACAACTGTTTGAAGTAGTCGTAAAGCATGCGCGGTTTATCCGACATTACGGCTAAGGCCGCGTCATTGCCCATGGAGCCTATTGGGTCCCGTAATTCTCGGACCATCGGAAGCAGCATGAATTCAAGTGTTTCGACGGTGTAGCCGAATGCTTGGGATCGGGGCAGTAAGGAATCGACTTCGAGGCCTGGTACCGGTTCTTCTGAAGCGAGGTCGGATAGTTCGATACGCTCCTTCGCAAGCCATTCTCCGTAAGGCTGTCGTTGTGCCCACTCCGATTTGATTTCTTCATCCGGAATCATGCGGCCGGCCTCGAAATCGATGAGGAAAATCCGTCCTGGTTGCAGCCGACCCTTCTCGACCACTCGTTCGGGCGGTATGTCAACCACGCCGACTTCCGATGCCATAATGCATTTGTCATCGTCCGTAATATAGTAGCGGGAGGGTCGCAGGCCGTTGCGGTCTAGGACGGCTCCAATGTAGGTCCCATCCGTAAAAGCAATCGACGCGGGGCCGTCCCATGGTTCCAGTACACACGAGTTGTACTCGTAGAACGCTCGTTTTTCGGGAGACATCGTGGGGTGCTGCTGCCACGCCTCCGGGATCATCATAAGGACGGACTCTTGCAGTGTCCGTCCCGTCATGCTCAAGAACTCAAGAACGTTGTCGAATGTCCCAGAGTCAGAACAGTCTGGCTCGACCACGGGGAAGAGCTTGTGTAGATCCCCACCAAAGAGGTCGGATTGCATGGTCCCTTCACGTGCATTCATCCAATTCTTGTTACCGAGCAAGGTATTAATTTCGCCGTTATGGCTCATAAATCGGTTGGGCTGGGCTCGATCCCAAGAAGGAAAGGTGTTGGTGGAAAAACGCGAGTGGACCATGGCTAGATGCGTTTGGTAGTCGCTGTCGGCAAGATCAGGAAAGAAGGGGTACAGTTGGTGCGGCGTAAGCATGCCTTTGTAGATCATGACCTTGGTCGACAGACTGCAAACGTAAAACAACGCTCGCTCGACGAGTTCCTCATTCGAACGCAATTGGTGCGTCGCGTACTTTCGGATCAAGTACAGCTTGCGTTCGAGAGCGTCTCCCTCGAGCCCGTCGTCAGATGCGATAAAGACCTGTTCCATCGCCGGCATCGAGGCACGAGCCGCATTGCCGATGTCGGCCTTATCTGGCCGTACTGGTAGTTCTCTCCATCCGATAAGCCGCTGTCCGGCTTCGACAATGGCGGATTCAAAAACTTGCTTGCAGTGCGCTCTCTCTTGCGCGTCACGAGGTAGGAATACGACACCCGCACCGAAAGCTCCGTCGGCGGGCAACTCGGTGTCTAACGCGTCACAAGCAACGCGACGTAGAAAGCGACTGGGCATGCCGGTAAGAATACCGGCCCCATCCCCCGTGTTCTTCTCATAACCCAAGCCGCCGCGATGGACCATGCAGCAATTTATGTTGTTGGCATCGTCCATGATTGCGCGGCTCGCTCTTCCCTTGATATCGCAAATGAAGCCAACGCCGCAAGCATCTTTCTCGAATGCTGGGTCATAGAGACCACGCCGAGCAGGCATGCCGAGCGTAAGCTGTCTCGAGAGCTCCTTCATGTGCTGCTTTGTTACCTCCATCAAGCGAGGAGCACCTGATCGTCTCACGCGGTTATTGCGCTCGCCAGTAAACCTTGTATGAGGGACGTTCCTTCCCCATCCTCGGGCTGCTACAGGTGCGCGGGGGGACTAGGGACGTTCTCAAAAATGACTAGTGTTATCAAGTGTTAAGCGGAATGGCCTCAACCCCTATCCGACGTCTCAGCGATTCGGTACCAGGACCGGTCCAGTGGTTCGAAGCCGAGGCGACCGTACAGTCAACGTGCCGGCCCGTGGCATCATGCCAGGCATGGACAGAGTAACGTTTCCCGTTGTCGTGCACACGCTGATCTTTGATCAACAAGGTCGATTGTTGTTGTTGCGTCGGATGAAGACGGGTTTCATGGACGGACACCAGGGATTGCCCGGCGGACACCTCCAGCGTGGGGAAACAATGTCTGACGCGGCGAAGCGTGAATGCAAAGAAGAAGTCTGTATAGATGTGAGCGCGATGCGGCCGCTGGTCGTCATGCCGTTCTTAGATGGTGTCGACTTCATTTTCGAAGCGGATGAGTGGACGGGGGTACCCAAGATCGGTGAACCGACCAAGTGTTCAGAAGTTGGCTGGTTTCTGCCCGATACGCTACCGGATAATGTCATTCCGTTCGTCGTTAAAGCACTCGAGTTGCGAACGCAGCAGGTCTGGTATCACGAGTTTTCAGACTAGGGGATCGCGCGCATTGGCGATGGAACAAGGTTAGAATCCGGCGCCTTTTGGGGCGAAAAAAAGGGGTGTAAGAACCATGGTGGATCCAGTACGCGTTGCGGTAACAGGGGCTGCGGGTCAGATCGGTTATGCATTGGTATTTCGGATAGCCTCGGGTGCGATGCTTGGCCCAGAACAACCACTCGTATTGCAACTGCTTGAGATTCCGCCCGCGATGGACGCGCTTGAAGGCGTGGTTATGGAACTCAATGATTGTGCGTTCCCCCTGCTGGACAGCGTTGAAATCTCTGATGATCCAGACGTTGCATTTCGAGATACAGATATAGCCGTACTCGTTGGCTCGCGACCGCGCGGCCCAGGTATGGAACGCAAGGACCTTCTTGAAGCCAATGCAGCAATTTTTTCGGTGCAGGGCAAAGCACTCAATGACCGGGCTTCGCGAAATGTGAAGGTATTAGTGGTAGGTAATCCCGCGAATACGAATTGCCTCATCGCGCAACGAAATGCTCCTGATCTCGACCCCAAGAACTTTACGGCCATGACTCGCCTTGACCATAACCGTGCCATTGCTCAGCTTGCGGCACGGACTGGCCACTCGGTTAGCCAAATCAAAGGCGTGTTCATCTGGGGAAATCACTCAGCGACAATGTACCCGGATTTGCATTCGGCAACGGTGCAAGGCGAGCCAGCGACGGACTTAGTCGATATGGATTGGTACGAAAACAATTTCATTCCCACGATCCAGCAACGAGGCGCCTCCATTATCGAAGCGAGGGGTGCTTCGAGTGCGGCGTCGGCGGCGAATGCCGCCATCGATCATGTACGCGACTGGATCTTGGGGACGAATGAGGTAGTTAGCATGGGCATATTCAGTGATGGAAGTTACGGCATAGAAGAGGGTCTGATCTATTCGTTCCCAGTCACCTGCGAAGCCGGAGAATGGCGCATCGTTCGCGATCGTCCGGTTCACGATTTTAGCCGCCAAAAAATGACCGGTACAGAGATCGAATTACTCGAGGAACGTGACGCTGTGGCGCATCTCTTGTAACGGGCTATTCGGTCCTGACTCGTCCCGCGTCCCTTAGAGCCTTTCTTTGCGCCTTCCTTTCCTCGCCCTTTAGTCGAAGTTTTTCTCGATCTTCGTCACGGACCTCAAGATAGCGATCACGCCAGGTTTCGTCGTCGTCCCATTGGAATGGACTGGCGACCGTTAACCCAGGCGTTGCAACCTCTTCGAGAACATCGAAGCAGTGCGACACGGTGGACTGCTGCATCTGCGTGTCGTAAGGCTTACCGCATGGGTTGCCAAGCGGGAAATCTGTGAACAGGAAACGAGGCACACCGCAATGCTCAACGATATCGCGCGCCGATCCCAGGATGACAGTTGGAATTCCATTAGCTTCCAGGTGCCGGGCGATCAAACACACGGTTTGATGGCAGACGGGTCACAAAGGTACGAGAAGCGCGACATCGGCCTTGTCCTGTCGGCAACGATCGAGGAGTTCTGGAGCGTCGGCTTCCATCGTTCGGCGATGACTGTATTCAGTTGGTGCGCAATAAAAGTTTGTGCAAATGGAACCGATTCTCTGGTCTCGAACCAGTTGCTTTAATGTCTCTAGCGGGAAGTAAGACCCAAGATCGTTCAAATGTGTCGCTTGCCTGTCCCAGGAAAGGTCGTTGGCGTAAAGCTTGTCGGGGATTTTCGATATCGTATGTGAAGCGACTTCGCGAACGTCGTCGGCGTCGCGATCATAAAGCGCCGCGGTCGTGATGAGTGCGACTCTGGACTCTCTGAGTGGGCGGGCGAGTTGCGTAAATGGAATATCGTCGAAGTGCGCCCATACGTAGGGAACGTCGAAGCCTTGGGCCTCGTAGTATGTGCGCGTACGCGCCATGTATTGAACGGCTTGACTCACCATAGGCAATAAATCATACACTCAGACATCGAGTTTATGGGGGTGTTCGGATGGTGGGTCCATTAGACGGGGTGCGTGTCATAGAACTTGCGATTGCGATACAAGGGCCCGCCGTGGGGTTCTTTTTTAGCGCCATGGGGGCAGACGTCATCAAGGTGGAACCGCCCATGGGCGACGCCAGTCGATATCATCGAGGCGTTAACAATACCCTGCCCGCCGCCGCGCACGGTTCGCAATTCGTCGCGATGAACAAGGGGAAGCGGTCGGTTTCCGTGGACTTAAAAACTGCAATAGGGTTGCAGGTCATGGAGCGGTTGCTGGCGAGCGCCGATGTGTTCGTAAGCAATTACCGAGCATCTGCGTTAACCCGTATGGGGCTTGAGTTAGAAGAGGTTACGAATCGGCATCCGAGATTGGTCGTGGGTCATGTGAACGGATTCGGGCCCAAAGGTGCCGAAGCGGATAAGGCCATGTTGGATGGAGCGGCTCAGGCGCGGGGTGGTATCGCCAGTCTTTCAGGTGCGAGCGGCGAAGTCCCCATGCCACCAGGTGCTGCCATTGGGGATCATGCGGGCGCGATGCAAACGGCACTCGCGTGTGTCACGGCGTTGTGCGCGCGAGCGCAGACGGGACGAGGGCAGCTCGTCCAAACATCGTCGTTGGGAGCCCAGCTGTGGTTGCACATGTGGGAGTTGCAGCACTCTTTCATGACGGGTGTGCCGCTGACCCGTGAAGGTTCGCATCATCCGAACCTCAAAGCGCCGTATGGCGTGTACATGACCCAGGATGACGTACCCATCATGTACGTGGCTGCGATGACCGACGAATCCTGGACCGCGTTTTGGTTGTTCGTCGACATGCCTGAAGCGTTGCTGCTTGAGCAATGGGATACGCCAGGAAAGCGAATCGGGGTCGCTGGATCCGATGATGGATTAGCGGAAATTCGGGATCTCATGACGATTGCGATTGCGTGTCATACGATGGAGGAATGGGAAGCGTTTTTCGCGACCGAACCGGAGATCATTTGGGAACGCGTTCGTGATCACGAGGAAGTTCGTACTGATCCACAAAATATCGCTAACGACTATGTGGTTGATATAGACCTACCGGGTTCAGGAAAAACATCGACGGTTGGAACGCTCATGGCGTTCAGCGATACGCCAACCAAAGCCCCGGGTCCGCCGCCCCTACTGGGAGAACACACGGAAGAGGTGATGGCGTCACTCGGTTTCAGTGCGAAGGAAATCGGCGATGTACGTGATCATGCCGAAGCAGAGAAAGAAGCCATGTTGATAGCGCTGCTCGGGGACAATTGATTTTGTACAATCTCGGCTGGTTTGACAGATAGGGGTAGAAGTGATGGCAGCCTTAGCGCCAGGTCAGAGATTGAAAAGTGCAGTCTGTGCTACAGAAATAATGGTCATTGCGGCGCCCGACGGGGACATCGAGTTGCAATGCGGTGGTACGCCAATGACGGACGGAGAAGGCAATGACGGGGGGGGTGTGGACGCTGACTATGCTGAAGGGACGGCGTTGGGCAAGCGTTACGTCAACGAAGATGGTGGCCTGGAGCTACTGTGCGTCAAGCCCGGCGACGGCTCGCTTTCGGCAGGTGGAGACGTACTGAAGGTCAAAGACGCGAAGAAGTTGCCTAAGACGGACTAGTAGTAACCTACGGCTACTCAATCGTAAAGGTCCGATCGAAGCGGTTTCGAAGTTATGGAAGGTAGAAGGACCGTCTATGAACATTATGATGCTGTTGGAGATGGCCGCGTCGGGTTGTCCCGAACGCATCGCTTTTGTCGATCCAGAGATTGGAGCATCGGTTAGTTATCAAGAACTCTTTGACGCGGCGGGCAACATGGCCGCGATCCTTCGAGCGACCGATGCTGAGCGGTTTGCGATGCTTGATGTCTCCAATATCGGTGTTCCCATCGGGCTCTTTGCGAGCAGTTGGGCCGGAATTCCCTACGTACCTCTCAACTATCGCCTGACCGATCCTGAGATCGAGAGCCTTCTTGAACGAATCACCCCGGCCTACCTGGTGACGGAGCCGGAGAGAGTCGCCGGGTTCCAGGATCGCGATGGAGTTCACGTGTCGTCTCGTACAGATTTTGTTGCCCTAGCCCGTGATTCGGGTGAGTTGCCCGATGCATGGTCCATGGACCCCGAGGACACCGCCGTTTTGCTCTTCACGAGTGGAACGACAGGTGCGCCAAAGGCTGCCGTACTGCGCCAAAAACACCTAGTGTCGTACATTCTCGGGTCAGTCGAGTTCATGGGAGCGGACGACGACGAGACGGCTCTGGTTTGCGTTCCGCCATACCATATTGCTGGGATCGCGGCAGTCTTAAGCTCTGTCTATTCCGGTCGAAGAGTCGTTCAACTCGCGAACTTCAGTGCCGAGAAATGGATTCAGTTAGCGCGTGAGGAGAAGATCACTACGGCCTTCGTCGTGCCGACCATGCTCTCACGTATCGTCGAGGCTCTTGAAGGCGCCACGAACGCAGACATGCCACAACTTCAGTCGCTCTCATACGGCGGCGGCAAGATGCCACTCTCGGTGATTCGACGCGCCATGGAGTTATTTCCGGGAACCGATTTTACGAACGCGTATGGCCTCACCGAGACAAGTTCAACCATCACGGTCCTGGGACCCGACGAACACCGACTTGCGGCTGCGAGCGATGACGAAAACGTAAGGCGCCGCTTGGTGTCGGTAGGTGTTCCACTTCCCGGTATTGAACTTGAAATACGCGACGAGGAAGGAGCTGTGCAACCTGCCGGCGATCGAGGCGAGATCTATGTACGAGGTGAACAAGTCTCCGGAGAATACGAAGGCCGTGGAAGCGTCGTGGACGACGACGGCTGGTTTCCGACCCGAGATGCTGGTTTCGTCGACGGCGAAGGCTTCCTGTTCATTGATGGACGAGCAGACGATGTCATCGTTCGAGGCGGGGAAAACATGTCCCCTGGTGAAATTGAGGATGTCTTACTCGAACATCCTGCAGTCAGTGATGTTGCGGTGGTAGGTATGCCGAGTGAAGAATGGGGTGAAGCGGTCGTGGCCGCCGTTGTTATTACAGGTGAGGAGAAGGTCGAACAGCTGCAGGAATGGGTCAAGGAGCATATGCGTTCGTCTCGGGTGCCCGAGCGCATCGAGTTCTGGGACGAACTTCCCTATAACGAGAGCGGGAAATTGCTCCGTAGAGTGGTGAAAGAAAGACTGACCTAACTAAGTGGTTAGAGCGGCGGGCGATTCACGATGACGCCTGAACTTGCCAGCGCGTCTATTTTTTCTTCCGAATAACTAAGCCACTCACACAGTACATCGTGATTGTCTGCGCCTAGCCGCGGACAGGGTGTCCAGTCCGAGGTCGAGATCCCGCGCATCTTGATCGGATTCCCGGGAATGGGTGTTGGCCCGCGCTCAATTGGCACGAAAAAATTACGAGCAACTGTTTGTAAATCGGATGACATATCCGGCGTGGTATTCACCGGGCCGGCAGGGATGTTTACTTCTTGCAGAATATCTGTCGCGGCTGCCTTGGTGCGTTGGCGTGTCCATGCCTCGATCACCTGATCAATCGCGTCATGCGCCTGCACCCGTTCATCGATGTCTGCGGTCGCGTTGAGTAACCGGGGAATAGTCGAACATAGGGCACGCCAATCGTTATCGTCGCGGCACGCGACGAATACCCAGTTGTCACTTCCGGCACAAGGGTAGATGCCGCAGGGCGCCATGTTGGGATGACGGTTACCGAACCGTTCCACCGATTTGCCTAATTGATGTTCGATTAGCCAGGGGCCGCAGAAGGAGGCCGCTCCCTCATGTAGGGATATTTCGACCAAGGCACCCTGGCCGGTTTGTTGCCGCTTTCGCAATGCGGTCACAACGGCCGATGTTGCGTTGAGGGCTGCAATAGGATCTGGCAAAGCCATCGCCGTGTTCCTTGGTTCGTCCGGCCCGTAGCCCATCACATTGGTCAGTCCAGAAAGCGGTTCGACCGTCGGCCCAAAAGCCACACGATTTCGGTATGGTCCGTCCATGCCGTAGCCGGGCATGCTGACGTAAATAATTTTCGGGTTCGCTGCGGATAGAACAGAATAATCGAGATGCAAAGAAGGCATCGCTCGTGCGCTGAAATTTTCCATCACGACATCTGCCTTTTTAACGAGTTCTAGGAACGTAGTGCGACCCTTGACGGTTTTGAGGTCTAAGGCCATGCTTTTCTTGTTGCGCTGCAATTTCACGAATACGGCGTTGACGTTGAAGGGCTCATCACCAGGGTCGCCACCAATCCAACCTCCGAGCGGCTTGGCCCTACCGTAACTGCGGGGCCCTCGACTCTTCGGTGCCTCAATCTTCACGACGTCTGCACCCAAGTCGGCAAGAATTCGGGTTGCAAGCGGTCCCGCCCACACGTGCGTTAGGTCGAGGATGCGCACACCGTTCAACGGTCCTTTAGCCATGGGTTGATTCGGGCTCGGTAAGTTGAAGCTCGGAAAGCGAATCCCCATGGATTTTCCACGCCGGGCGCGGAGATTGGACGGTCGAGTGTCCGTCGGTGACTGACTGCCAAAACTCGCGCTGTTTAAGGTGAGGATCGTCTAAAACCTCGGATAGGGTTTGGACGACGCCCACAGGGACGCGAGTATCCGTGGCCCGTTGTTCGATTTCCAAGCGTGTCATTCCCGAAATGGTGTCCGCGATGATGTCGTGCAACGCGTCTCGATTTTGGGAACGAAGATCATTGCTTTTGAAGCGTGCGTCGATGAGTAGTTCAGGTCGATTCAAAAATACCGAGAATACGTCCCAGAAGGTGGGGACAATGTTGAGATAAGCCCAGCCGTCGATACAACGGAACAGGTTGGTTGGTACCACCGTCCAGAAATCATTTCCGTGCCTGGATCGGATCGTGTTGGCACAATGCCACATGACTGTAGTGAACTGGCTTAGCGCCATCACGACTTCCAGCATACCGATGTCAATCGTGTTTTGTTGTTTCGCGATTCGACAAGCATTCGCAGCGGTATACGCAAACGCACCGCTTTGAAACTCAGGATAATGACCAGGCAACGTTAACGGTGCGCGATCCGGGTCCCCCATCAGGTTGGTATATCCACCCATCGCCAAGATCACGCCCGGGGTCGCTTGCCAGTTACGCTTGGGACCCGTCGCACCAAACGGTGTGATCGATACTTTGACCGCAGTCTGCCAGTCGCCAAACCCGAGAGCCGAGAGGGAATCGAAGGTCGCGGCTTCTGCGACAACGATATTCGCTTCTTCCGCGAGCTCGGCTATCAGCGCGGAGTCGCTGGTGTTGATGCGACGCTTACCGGCGTGCAGATAGTAATCTGAGGCGGCTTGACTGACCCACCCAAAGGATGTGGGCTGCGGCTCGATTCGAACGACGTCGAATCCGGACTGTACGAACAGCCGGCCACAGTAGCCGGCCGCGAAACCACCAATTTCGAGAACACGATCCATCGTATACATTAGTTAATCAGCGAGTTCGTCGACCAGGCCCCATAACATTGCAGTTTCAGCGTCGATGCGTACTCCCGTCAATGCCCAGGCGGCCATTCGATGCCGACCGATCCTTGGCAGAATGCTTGCGGTACCTCCTGCTCCCGGGATAAGACCCATGGACACCTCGGGGAGTTGAAAAAAAGCATTCCGCTGGGCAATGACACGGTGCGCGAACGCCGGCAATTCAATTCCTGCGCCAATGCACGCCCCGTGCACGTGTACTTCGATACGGTCGTGGGCG
>JAYGFA010000033.1:0-4804 GCA_046582115.1 Pseudomonadales bacterium
ATGGGTGAGTGTATTACCTGAGCAACCGGTGAGCGAATCATCCAGGCCGTGCGCCGTGATGCAGACGTGGACGGCATCGTCCCGGAGGTGCTGTAACGCTCCTCGAGGCGGGCCATCCGAAGACGTGATCACGACGTCTGCTGAACCAATGAGTCCTTCGAGTTCGTCCTCACGGGTGATCACGATTGAGCGCTTGTTCCAGTTCACGTACGCGTGCACAACGCTACGTTCGTCGCCGGCGACTCCTTCCACAAATGGGGGCTCGCGTCGAAGCACATGGCCTTCTGGTGGTTCTGCGAGGATGACTTCGGCACCAAAGTCACCGAATAGCCGAGCGGCAAATGCACCGGAGAATCGGTCCGACAAGTCGACAACGCGAAGTCCATAAAATGGTGCGTTCATGATGGAAATAACTGCGCGCCGCCGTCGACTCGAAGAATTTGTCCAGTGATGTAGGACGAATCGTTGGTCACGAAAAACTCGACCGTCTTTGCGATTTCGTCCGGCCAGCCGTATCGCGTTAATGCGCCGTCGTGGACTTTGCGGTCCTCATTGGTGGGACGGCTGGCGACAAAGCGTGCGGTAATAATTTCTCCCGGCGCGATTGCGTTGACGTAGACGTTATCCGGTCGCAGTTGCGCCGCTAGGCAACGCGTGTACTCGTGCACCGCCGCTTTGGAGACGCCGTACACAACTTCACGCGCGTGGCCTGACAACCCGGCGATGCTGCCGATGTTGACGATCCAGCCTCGCTTACGTTCGACCATCTCGGGTGCGATTTCACGACAAGGCAAGATGCACGTCATCAGGTTTCTGTCGAGAACAGTACGAATATCCTCAAGTGACACGTTGACGGCGTCGTTGGCAACCGGTTTGCCAGCATTCTCCCCGGTGACGCCCTGAACACCGATATCGCCACCGGCGTTGTTGACAAGGATATCGATACGACCAAAGCGGTCTCTAATCGCGTCGACATGGTTCTTAACGACGCTGGGGTCGGTAAGGTCACCGTGTACGGCGAACACGTTGGCACCGCTTTCATTAGCGATCTGTTCTGCGACCGCGTCCAGCGATTCGGCTTCGTTGAACGCGCGCGTAGACGTCGGCGTTGTGCCATGAATTGCAACGTCTGCACCCAGTTCGGCGAGATGGGCGGCAACCGCGCGACCAATCCCGCGGGACGACCCCGTGACCCAGGCGACCTTGTCCGCAAGCCGTTTACTCATGTTTTGTGCCTGTATTTTTTCACAAGGCTAACGCGTCTAGCGAAGATTGTTCCAGAGGCGTCGGTATGGTTGGATTATTAAGGTTGACCAGATGCGGGTTCGAAGTGCGAGTCAATCTCGCGAGTCGGGCAGGCTAACTGGCTCCAGCAAAGGCTTATCGACGAAGACCAGACCCACCGCGTGCGGCCAAGGAACGAGCCAGTCGAATGGTGCCGCCCGTCGATAAACGGTGGGTTGTCACCGGAGTCGTGAATCGTCTCGTGCGTCAGGATTTGGCGTAATCGACCGTGAGCCAGCGTTCGGGGGTCATCCGGACTACGATGCCGCCCCCGCCTGTATTCGTTTCAGCGTATTGCTTGCCTGCCTCGGCCCCGAGGTAACGAACGGCCATGGGCAGTAACTCGCTTTTGCTGCTTGGTTCTATCGCGGTAATGGGGCCTTCTACGCTGACGTATTTGTAGGGGGGGTTCTCAGTTTGTGCCACAAGACTGACTCGGGCCCCAACATCGAGCAGCTTGCCTTTACGCGAATCGGGGCCGGTAAGGAACCATAGTTCGCCTCCAGCTTGGTAGTCGTACCAAATAGGAATCGTCAGGGGACCGTGACCGGAATCATTTATCGCCAATACCCCGACGTGTAGATCGGCGAGAAAGGTTTCTCTCTCGTCTCGTGACATGGTCGTCATAGACTCTTCCTGAATCAATGTTGTAATTAAGACGTTACCAGGTGCCGAACTAGAGCTCGAGCGACGAACGATTTTTGCCATCGCCGAAGGGGCGCGGGAAAATGCGGTTGCAAACTCGGCCTCTGCTTCTACGCCGGTTTCCTGCTTCACTTTTGTACGAGCAGCCCGTTCCGCATTGCGTTCGGAAGTCATTTTCGCATCGTAGTGTCCGTAGTCGTAGTTAGGGCGCAAGGTGGTACGGCCAGCGACACGGTGCCCATTCGTTTCGACCACCTCTTTAGATTATCGTTGGACAAATCTTATTTCTGGGTTCTTTGGGGAAGGGTCACGATGGCGAACGAAAAACAACGTGAATTTTGGTCAGGTAAAGGCGGTGATAACTGGGTCGAACACCAAGCCTCAATGGATCATATGTTGGGCCTCCTCGGCGAGCGCGCGCTGAACAAACTAGATCCAGCCAGGGGCGAAAATATTCTCGATATTGGTTGTGGAACTGGGGCCACCACGCTCGCTATTGCCAACCGCGTGGGGACATCTGGATCGGTGTCGGGTGCTGATATTTCCAAATCAATGCTCAAGTTAGCGCAACAAAGAGCAAAAGACGCAGAGCTCGAGCATGTCACGTTCCAGAATGTCGACATACAGGACCACGCGTTCGAAAAGGAGTGTTTTAATGCCGCATTTTCGCGCTTCGGCGTGATGTTTTTTGATAAGCCCGTTGACGCCTTCATCAACGTTTTCGAGTCGCTCGTACCGGGTGGGCGTTTGGCCTTTGTTTGTTGGCAGTCGCCGGCCAAGAATCCCTGGCAGTCGCTGGCGGCACATACGTTGAGTTCACTAGTCGAGATGCCGCTGCCCGCTCCGGAGAGGGGTCCCGGTCCATTCGCGTTTCAGGAGGCTGATTACGTGTGCGACATCCTATCCAACGCCGGTTTCGCTGCCATTGAGCTTAGCAACCATGAGCAGCTGCTCAAGATGTACCCTGGCATGACGTTGCCGGAAACGGTCGAAGCCTACATGTCAATTAACCCCGCGCTACGGGCCATGATTGCCGAGATGCCCGAGGAAAAACGCACGAACATTGTGAGCGCCTTGGTCGATGCATTTCGGCCTTACCATTCAGACCGTGGTCTGGTGTTTGATAGTGCAACCAGTGTGGTCACGGCTCGAAGATCGACCGATTAATTGCGCATGAACTGATCGAATAAAGGCAGTGTTTATTTGGAAGAACCCATGTAAACTGGAGACGAATTAGAAACCCAGCCTCGTACTTCTCGCAGAGTTCCAACCTCAGTTAGCAGTTAGCAATCGCTTCTAGTCGTGCTGCAGCATTCATTAGTGTGTGCCGCAGCTTTGAAGTTGTGTGATCAGATTCAAGGGCAGGTAACCACGCAACGAATTTGAATTATTTTTTTATGAGAATTGATTAATGAAACTTTATGTAGGGAATTTGCCTTGGTCGACCGGGGAAGCAGAACTTGAAGAAATGTTTGGGGGAATTGGCGCAGTGCGTTCCGCTAACGTGATCACGGACCGGGACACGGGACGATCTCGTGGTTTTGGGTTCGTTGAAATGTCGGACGAAGATGCTAAGCGGGCGATCGAAGAACTGAACGGCAACGAAGTTGATGGGCGCGCCATCCGGGTGAACGAAGCTGAAGAAAAGCGGCGCGATTCACGTGGTGGTGGTGGTGGTGGCGGCGACCGAGGCGGCGACCGAGGCGGCGACCGCGGCAATCGTCGCTGGTAAGTAATTGCCCGAGACGGGCAGATAATTTGCAGTCGCCTTTTTAAGGCGCAGCCCGATGATGCAATGGACTTGAATTTCACGACCCATTGCCGCCGAAACACGTGAGTACGCAGCTGCTCATTCTGGCTTCGTTAGTTGTCACTGTGTCCTGTCGCTCGCATATGTCGGTGGGGGGAGGTGAAGACGGCGCATGGCCGTGATCAAATTTTCCGATGACGAAAAAAAAGTCATCGTCGGTCGTATCCAGTCGTATTTTCGAGAAGAGCTCAATCAGGAGTTAGGTGGTTTCGACGCGGAGTTCCTTCTCGACTTCTTTGCAGAGGAGATGGGTGCGTATTTTTACAACCGTGCGTTGTATGACGCCCAGGCGATCGTGCAGCGACGCCTCGAGGATTTTGGCGAAGCGATATTCGAGCTCGAAAAACCGACGGATTTCGGACGATAATCACGCCAGAATTCCTTAGCCCGCTGGTTTCTGGCCGTCTTATCGGCAGAAAACACAGCCCCGCGGAAACACGTATCCCATACGCTCTCTAATCCCTGTCGTCAGGCTCCTTAAAGGTGCTAAATGTCACGGTTTAGGGCGATGAGTAGTAGTTCATACCGTTTGTTACATTTTTGTGACAATCGTAGTAAGTTTATTGATACGGGAGTGAGTTCCGAATTTTCGTTGGCCGTATTTTTGGCGATGGGTGCCATACGACTGATCTGACCGGAACTTAAGACACACAACCCACACAACCCACACCTGGTAGGGGGAGAAGAATGAAGACGACCCAAACAGACCTTGATCGCCGAAAGTTCCTAAAACTTTCGACGCGTTATGCAACTTATGCGGCGGCTTCGCCAATCATCATCGCTTGTAGTGGCGGTGGTGGTGGCAGCAAACCAGATCCGGATGGGCCCTATGGTTCTTCGGACTGGACGTTGGTACCTACTGCAGCCTCCGAAGCGGCTGCAGCAGCGGAGGCGGAGGGCAACCCTCTCCCTCGCACGTACCTCACGAATCTCGGTGCGCTTCAGGGGGCTGATGACAACGGGTTGCAGTTACCTGAAGGTTTCACGTCACGCGTTATTGCCCAAACTGGGCAGCAAGCGATTTCGAGTTCCAGTTACACCTGGGTGCGGGCTCCAGATGGCGGT
>JAYGFA010000027.1:0-9257 GCA_046582115.1 Pseudomonadales bacterium
CATTGATCGGCACGGGTCATGCGATACTGCGCGTACATCGAACCACCGAGAGTCGCAACCGTTTTGCCCATAAGCGACTGAGCCCGTTCCGAAGGACCCGCGCTCACCACGACGCCCGCCCCTTCGTTACCCACCGGCAGCGATTGATCTATTCGCGCGGACATCTGGCGCATCATGGCTTCCGGAATAGTTGCCGTTAAGACGGTACCAGATCCCGTACCGGACAATGTTGCGGTACCCATGTCGGCCATTCCAAACAAAAGCCCAAGATCCGACGGATTGATGGGTGACGCTTCGACCCGGATAACGACATCGTCCTCGCCCGGTTTCGGTATGTCGACTTCGGTGAGCGATAGCTCTAAGTGACCTTCCTTGCAGACGGTCGAACGTAGTTGTAATGGCATGAAATGGGTCCCTCCTGTATCCATGATATGCGAATAGAGACGTCTAGCCACCAGCTGGGTTTCGAGGGTTAAAATTAAAGCCCCACGGTTCCCAGCGTCAAGATGGCCAACCTAGAAGATTTTCGAGAAGAAACCCGCGATTGGTTAGAAACAAACTGTCCGGCGGGTGCACGCCGACCGGGCCCGGTGCCCTGGGGTAGCACCAAAATCAAGCTCGACGATGCATCCAGACGGTGGCTCGAACGAATGGCTAGTCGCGGTTGGACCGTCCCGTCATGGCCCAAAGAATACGGCGGTGCGGGGCTTTCCGCCGACCAATACAAAATTCTCATCGACGAATTGCAACGGATCAAAGCACGACCGCCCCTGACGGGCCGTGGCGTCAACTACATAGGCCCGACATTGCTGGAACTAGGTAGCGACGATCAAAGAGAACGCTGGCTCCCAGGAATTGCGAGGGGCGAAGGCGGGTGGGCAATGGGCTATTCAGAGCCCGGCGCGGGTTCGGATCTCGCCAGTCTTTCAATGCGTGCTGCGCGACATGGAGATCACTACAGGATCAACGGCCGAAAGATTTGGACATCGGACGCTATGCAAGCCGACTATATTTTTGTGTTAGCGCGAACAGCCCCCGATGAGCCGAAACACCAAGGGATCAGTTTAATTCTCGTCGACATGCAACAAGAGGGGATTCAGGTACGTCCCATACGGTTGATATCGGGCGCCTCGCCCTTCAACGAAACGCTGTTTGAAGACGCGATTGCCAGTGCTAACGACGTTGTTGGCGGTGTTAACAACGGTTGGACCGTGGGAAAACGTCTACTGCAATTTGAACGATCCACCCACGCTGGTATCAACACCTCCGGCTCACAGGGTGGGCGGTCTCAGGCCAGCACAATGCCTGAACAAATTCGGCGTCATACGAAAGTTGTTGGGGGGCGTATTGCTGATCCCGGAATACGCGCTCGGCTGATTCGATACGAACTAAACGACAACGCACAACGACTTACTCAGCAACGTGTGATCGAAGAAACGCGTGCCCACGCGCCCGGCTTCGCTTCTTCCGCGGTAAAACTCACAGGGGCACTCCATTCCCAAGATGGGGACGAACTGCTTCTCCACGCTTCCGGCACCCGCGGACTTGATTGGGAAGCAACTGGATCATCGACCGAAGCGTCGCAAATCGCAAAGGCCTGGCTACGCCAGAAAGCCTTAACCATCGCTGGTGGAACGAAGGAGATCCAACTGAACATTATCGCGAAACGCGTGCTAGGACTTCCCGACTGAGTAGCGGGACTGTGTTCATGCCACTGACCAATCGCGTACGAGATCACGATACAAAAGTCCCGAGCCGCCGAACAGATCAAGCGCACTACCAACGGTAAAATCAACGCGACCCTTGCCCACTCGCAAAATAGTGTCCAGGTCCGACGGACTCGAAATCCCACCAGCATAGGTAACCTGACCGGGGACGATGTCGGTCAATAACGCCAATAATCGTCCGTTGATGCCCGTGATTTGGCCCTCTTTGTCGATGGCGTGGATCAGGAATTCACTACAGTATTGGGACAACTCACGAAGCGTATGCTTATCGATCGTGACATCCGTACGCGTCTGCCATCGATTCGCCATGGCGACATAGTTACCGCTCTCCTCACGGCAACTAAGGTCAAGAACAAGCCGATCCGGTCCAACCTGATCTGCCAATGACTCCAGGCGATCGCGATCAAGACGTCCGTCAACAAAAATCGTCGACGTAACGATCACCGCGGCCGCGCCGGCCTCAAGCCATGACTCGGCGTTACTGTGACCAATCCCACCGCCAATCTGCAAACCGCCCGGAAAGTTCTCCAGTGCTTCACGGGCAGCGGCGTCATTGCCTGGGCCCAGCATGATCACGTGCCCGCCCACCAACCCGTCGTTGCGGTAGAGTCGCGCGTATTCCGCAGCGCGTTTGTCGGTGTCAAAATTTGTTGCGGGGTCGCCGTCATCCGTGAGCGTGTTCCCAACTATCTGTTTGACACGTCCACCGTGGAGATCAATGCAAGGGCGAAAGCGCATCTTGCTGTTTAGGCGTATCGGGCATCTACGGGCGCGCCCCTCGCCGCATCATCAGCAGCGATTAGTGCGTCCGTGAGTTGTTCAATCGCCAGCGCGCGCGCTCCAGGATCGCTCTCAACGAGATTCTCGCATTCATCAGGATCTGCAACTAAATCAATGAGCTGCTCTTCGCGTTTTGAATTTCGGGTATAGCGGTGGGTAGTGGTGATCACGGTTCTTGTTTTAGCCGGAATCGGCGTTAACGACGCCACCAGTGGCGCGATGTCATCCTCAATGAGCACAGAATCTCGGACACTCGCATGTGGATCTTGAATCACCGGTTTCAAGGAACAACCCTGAATGCCGTCATAGCCTTGGATTGCGCATAGATCCAACAGCGTTGGACCAAGATCAATGCTGGATGCTAGCCTGGCCGTTCGGTTCGCTTTCTGGCCCGGAACCGAAATGACAAGCGGCACGTGCAACGTCCCGCGATAATGCATAAAGCCCTTCAGCATAAGACCGTGGTCTCCCATCATGTCGCCGTGGTCGCTCGTGAACACAACGATGGTGTTTACTCGCTGATCGGTGGCTTCAAGGTGGTCAAGAATGCGTCCAACCGCGTCGTCGACCATTTCAACCATCCCGTACGTTGCTGCGATCGCTTCTCGTACAAGTGCGTTACTGCCGCTTCCGCACGGTGAAACCCAATCCCGTTGATCGCGTGGATGGATTTTTCGAAACCGACGAAGATGTTCGAAACAATCGGCACTCGTATCCAGTGAACTAGCAGGAAGTTCCATGTCCGACGGCACGTGGCGATCAAACCATTCGCCTGGCGGCGTCATCGGGTGATGCGGATCCGGAAATGAGCACCAAGCTAGCCAAGGGGCATTCTCCGCTCGCGCTTGATCAATAAACGCAACAGTTCGCTCAGCGACGAAGGATGTGGAGTGAAACTCCGCCGTATAAGGCGGCCTATAAATCTGCCACCACTCCGACGAACGCTTCGAGCCTGGTGCGTCCGGGTGATAGTCTGAAGTTAAGTCTTCCCGTCGGGCTCCCTTATCTAGGGCCCAGCGTAGATGATGGCCGCTAGCTCTCGCGCCGTGATCCATCGCCAACTCAATGTGGTCAAAGCCGTAGTAGTCGTCCGGATCGTCGGGCGCCGCGTCAAGAAATCGTTCGAAGTTCTCGATCTCATCCCAGCCTGCCGGATGCGGAGTTTCCACAGCGGCACGTCCTCGATATGGGTTCATGGAGTTGCGGCTTGAGCCGTGCTGTAAATGCGATTTGCCGATCAGTCCTGTCCTGTAGTTCTCGGCACGAAATTGCCGCACAAATGTGTTTGAACCCCAGTCAAGGGATCGGTCGTTAAAGATCACTCCATGAGCCGTCGGCATGCGGCCCGTCATGATGCTCGAACGATTCGGCATGCAAACTGGGTTGGAGACCCACGCGTTCTCAAACACGGTACCGGTCGCCGCAATACGATCCAGATTCGGCGTACGAATCACACGATTTCCCATAAACCCGGTATGGTCAGCTCGCTGTTGGTCGGTGATAACGAAAAGGATATTGGGTTGTGTCATCGTTACGCGCCGTAGTTCGAATACGACCATAGCATGGCAGCCTCCCGCTTGACCTTTGGCTCCACGTTGAATATTCGTGCCACTCGCGAGAGAGCAAACACATTGAACAAAATGCGTGGTTTTGCCATCCTCGGTCATTACCTGGCCCGTGGAGAGTCCGATGACCCAAGACGTTGCGAACGATCGCCAAGAATTCAGTTTCGACGAGCTCATGGCCGATGATCCATTCGAAGAATCTTTGGTGACGAATGAAATCCGGTGCCACGGCGGGTACATCGATGGGGAGTACGTCTCGCCGCGCGGCGCGTTGAGACGCCCCGCCATCCGCAACTGGCGCGATCGCCTCACGTCGGCAGATCATCCGTTAATTACGATTCCTGAAAAGTACGTGCCCCCAAACTATCCAAACTACGATCAGGCTAAATATCTTCTTCAGGAGGGCGTCGTCGAACCCGTCACCCGAGCCCTGACAATCATCGCGATCGTTGAAGGGTTTGGGGCACGGATTCGCGAAGTTTCGGTACCCGATTTTAATGCCGAAGTCGAAGAATCGGTCGAAGGAACCGCACTCGCCCACTTGACCAGCGGCCTCTTCGAAGCCCACGCCAGGGACGAGGCGGGCCATCGCGACCAGGGCGGCCATAAACAGATGTGGGAGGCCGCAAGAGATGCCGGCCTCGACAAACCCGAAATACCCGATGATGTGCTGTTGCGATTAATGTCGGGCAGGTCACCGGCGACGCGCAAACGGCTGTATCCGGAACTTTCGGAGCGAATGGAATCCATGCTTCTCATGATGACAAACGTGCTTGTCATTGAAACGTTTGCCGAAGACACCTTTAACTGGGCGAAAAAACTTCTCGGGGACCCCGAAGTAAGCGCTAATCCTGACCAAGCCGCGCATATTGTTGACTGCATTGCTCGAGACGAGGTACCCCACGTCGACTATCTCACGGTTGCTCTCTCCGAGCTGCGCGCACGCACGCTGATTGGAGCTGATGGCAAAACAACGCTTTCGGGCGCTGACGTGATCGATGGCGTGTTCCGACGCCAGTTACGTGGCATGGCGACAATTCGACCGCAGCAAAGTCGGGAGCGCAGTCAAGCAGATATCCACCAAGCCGTATCTGACAAACGCCGTGCCAGCTCGATCGCGCGCCAATTTGAGGAACTTGATTCCGGCTGGACGTTCCCCCACCGTGATGAAGAGGAACTCGACGTTCTACTGAAAAGCGCGTGAACGCTGTGGCGAATTCGAACGTTTCAGCGTTCGTTCCTGCGTCGCTCAGGGAACGCGCGTACCGCTCGACTCAAATTTTTTGGACCGGTTTACGCGTCTGGCTTCATTACCAAGTCCTCATATGGTGGGACAGATTGTGGCGCCGTGACCCGGATGCACGTGACCTCCATACCGTCCATAAAAAAAACGCAGACCTTATCTTCCGCACGGCGGTCACGCTGCAGGGCATGCTCGTCAAGATGTGCCAAGTCATCGGGACCCGTTCCGACATCTTCCCTCGTGAATATGTAACCGTTTTGGCCCAATGCCAGGACCGACTACCGGCTCGAGAATTCGAGTCCATTCGACGTGTCGTCGAAGAAGACCTTGGCAAGCCCATTGGATCCGTTTTTGCCGAGTTCGAAACCACGCCCGTCGCCGCCGCATCCCTCGCCCAAGTGCACCGCGCCCAGCTGATTACCGGAGAAAAAGTCGCCGTCAAAGTTCAATATCCAGACATCGAACGCATCATGCACACGGACCTGACCGCATCGCGTCGTATCGCGGCGTTGTACGCGCGATTCTCCGATAACCCCATCGACTTCCTTCCACTGCTCGATGAATTACAAACTCATCTTCGGATGGAACTCGATTTTCGCCGCGAGGTGGAAAGCGCGGATCGGATCCGAGATTTTTTTGCTCGTGATCAAGACGTCCGGGTACCTGAGGTGTTCGAAGAGTTCTCGACACGACGAATCATCACCATGGAATTTGTCGCGGGCGCCAAACCCAACGACCTCGACGAACTGCACGCGGCGGGCATAGACACGCAAGACTTCATGCTCCGTTTGATGCGGATTTTCAATCGCATGATCCTTGCGCACGGTTTTTTCCACGCCGACCCCCATCCAGGAAATATCTTCGTAACAGCCGATGAGCGAGGTAAGCCTGTATTTACCCTGCTCGATTTCGGGCTTTCAAAACAACTGCCACGCGGCTTCGGCATGGGTTTGTTCGAGCTGATGTTTTCGATGATGACGTTTAACGAATCTGCCATGTTGCGGGCGTTTCGAGAGCTCGGGTTCGACACCCGCAAGGGCGACGACGACACACTCCTCTATATTGCCCGACGCATGATTTCACGCTCAGATACCGGTTCGTTTCAGGGTGAATTCACTGAAGATATGACCGACGAAATGTTTGACGCCGTTCGAGAAAGCCCCATCGTCACCGTACCCACCGATTTCGTATTGGTCGCCCGCGCACTTTCGCTGCTTTCGGGGATCGGTCACGCCATCGGCCAGCGTGGCAACGCCCTTGATGCCATGAGCTGAGATATAGCCAAGCAAGCCTTGACGAGTATCCTGCACGCCGCGCGCGACGACCAACGAAGGGCATCGGAAATCACCAATGGAAAACGAAACGACTCTGACCGCTGATTACCTCGTGATTGGCAGCGGTGCCATGGGAATGGCGTTTACTGACGCACTGATCCAGGAGGCCGACGCCTCCGTCGTACTGGTGGATCGCCATCATCGACCTGGCGGGCATTGGAACGATTCCTACGCCTACGTTCGCCTACACCAACCTTCCTCGTTTTACGGTGTCAATTCTCGACACCTCGGCAGCGACGTGGTCGATCAGACCGGCTGGAACAAGGGGCTCCACGAGCTCGCCTCAGGCGCCGAAGTATGCAACTACTTCGATCAGATTATGCAGCAGCAATTTCTCCCTTCGGGGCGTGTCCAGTACTTTCCTATGTGTGATTATCTCGGCGAAACACAGTTTAGATCGCTGGTCTCCGGACGCGAATACACCGTATCCGGTACCTGCAAGGTCGTCGACGCAACCTACATGGACGTCGTCGTTCCGGCCATGCGTATACCCCCGTTCTCGATTGCCACCGATGTTCGCTGTATTCCATTAAACGACTTAACCCGTATCGACTCAGCGGCGCATCACTATGTTGTGATCGGTGGCGGGAAGACGGCCATGGACGCGTGCTTGTGGTTGCTCGAAAACTCTACCGATCCGAACGCTATTTCGTGGGTCATGCCACGGGACTCGTGGATCCTGGATCGAGCGAACATCCAACCTGGCGGGCTCAACGCCGCACGAATCTTGTCGGGGGCCGCGGACACCATGTCGGCGGTTGCCAAAGCCGAGTCAGTCGAGGAACTGTTTGACAGTCTGGAAGCTGCGGGTGAATTAATGCGCCTCGATGCCAACGTTCGGCCCACCATGTTTCGGTGCGCGACCGTGACCGAAATCGAACTTGAGGCATTACGCAGCATTCACAATATCATCAGGAAAGGTCGCGTAACGGCACTGACTGAGGGGAACATTGTGCTCGAACAAGGCACTGTGGCTGTGGACAACGATACATTGTTCATTGATTGCGCCGCGGATGGTCTCAAACGCCGACCCGTGTTGCCCGTTTTCCAGGGAAACAGCATTACGTTGCAGTCTGTCCGTACCTGCCAACAAGTTTTCAGTGCCGCATTCATCGGCCACGTCGAGGCTGGCTACGAAGACGAGCAACTAAAAAACGAACTATGCGCCGTGGTACCACATCCGAATTCGGATATGGATTGGCTCCGTAACCGGTTTTCCGACAACGTCAACACCTTTCGTTGGAATCAGGACCCAAACCTCATGGAGTGGCTGCGCGCGTCCCGCCTCGATCCGTTCAACCCGCCTAGCAATGGAACCGATCAACCCAACGGCGAGGACGCCGAGCGCATTAGCGAAATGATGAGCAACGCACCGCTCGCGATGCAGAAATTACAACAATTGTTGGGCTTTGGTTAACCGTGGGGAGGGCCGAACGTTACTCACCGCCCCACTCCGTCGCCGTTTCTGTATACGAATAGCTTTTAGCGCAAACGGTCGACCAATTGGTCCTCGTCTGGGAATTCGCCGGTTTCGTGCTTGGAGTACACCAGGTCACCGTCGACCACCACATCGAAAATGCCGCCGGCCCCTTCAATAAGAAACGCGTCGGCACTAAACGCGTCTTTTAACTTAGCCGCCAAACTGACGGCTTTCGGTTTATACGATCACGCCATGCAATAAGTAATGGTGATGTCCATTCCCGCAATCTCCGCCGGTTAAGGAGTTCTCGCATCATAACCGATGCACGACCCCACCGTGCGTTACCTTTGGTGGTCCAATATGGCACGGCGCTTGCTTAACGAATTCAACACATCGAATACACTGCGTGGTTATGCAATCAAGCCGAAGAAACATCTGGGTCGATGGTGATGCTTGTCCCAAAAACGTCAAAGAAATTCTATTTCGCGCAGCGGAGCGCGTCTCTATCGAGTTGTTTCTGGTCGCTAATCAGTTCGTTCCGGTACCGAAATCGCCTTTGCTAAGATCCATTCAGGTCCCATCCGGCATCGACGTCGCCGACAACTACATTGTGGAGCACGTATCGCCCGGGGACTTGGTCGTTACCGCGGATATTCCACTAGCAGCCCTCGTCGTCAGGAAAAATGCAGTCGCCCTCAACCCGCGCGGAACACTCTACGACGAGGAAAATATAAGCACTCACCTCGCCCGACGCAATTTCATGGACGAATTGCGGTCCACTGGCGCCGTCACCGGTGGGCCAGACGCATTCAGTAAAGTCGATCAGCAGACATTTGCCAATGCCATCGACCGCTGGCTAGCGAAAAGAAACTGAACCACTACAAACTGCCCGCCAACGACCACTGACTGCGTTCCTTCGTCGACGCCGCGTTGTTCAGCCCCGGCCATCGGCCGGGGCATTGCAACTATCGCCTCACCAAGCCCTGAGCGCTACTCGGCGAACGGACCTGTGATCTCGTAGGTGATGCCGTCGGCCGAGTCACCCGTCGGACCACGTTGTGAGCTGAAATAGAGCCGCGTCATATCCGACGTGAACGCCGGACCCGTCATTTCCGAATTGCCCTGACCAATGATGCGAACGATCGGCACCACGTAATCATTAGCAATGGCAACCAACTCCATGTTGCC
>JAYGFA010000042.1:0-9034 GCA_046582115.1 Pseudomonadales bacterium
GAAAAATGACGATGAGTAGTAATGTTGCGAGTAAACGTTTCATAGTGCCAGCGCTACGCCTCCCCCACCCAACCTGTCATGCCGCGTCAGAGGGCTATGTCTGGTTGAGGCAATTCTTTAACCAAACCTAAATGGCGGACCAGACGGGATTTGAACCCTTATCGTATGCCCTTCTGCGCCCTACTATGCCGCTAAGCCTTTAGTTCAATTAACTGAACGGCACTACGAGGACCTAAACCCACCTCCTCCACTATATCTCTCAGTGTTCATTGCAACGAAAAACAGACTTCAGTACGTTTGGTTCTAAATTCGTTGGCGCAATCCATTAGAGATAAAAGAAGAGGGTCAAATGAGAAAGAAGCTTCTCGTAATTTTTTCGGCACTTTTTGCCCACTATGCAATATCCGGCGAACCCAATGCTCCCCATTCGTCATCAGAGTGGCAAATTTGGGCATATTCGACCGCTGCGCCGAATTTTCTAGGAACCAGAGCAACCATCATGTCACCGTCAAACACTATTTTACGTGAAGGAGATAATGGCTGGACCTGCATGGCCGGCAATTCCAGGCCTATGCCCAGTTCAGGCTGGAAAGATGCTCACGATGCAATGCCCGTTTGCGCGGATGCCCAGTCGTTGAAATGGATGCAAGCTTTCATGAGCGGAACAACGCCCGAGTTGGGCCACGATGGATTTATGTGGATGCTCCACGGGGACGTAGGCGAGGACAATACGACGCCCATGGTTATGAGCAAAAAAGAGGCCAAAGATCCCAGTCAATGGATCGAATCGGGGCCACACTTAATGCTAATGCCCAAAGACCCACAAACAATTGCGAATCACCCTACAGACTTTATTTCGGGTGCTCCGTACGTGATGTTTCCGGGTTCTAAGTACGCCCACCTAATGATTCCTTTAAAGGACTATTACGAGTATCACGAATAGTTGCTTCGCGACCATTAAGTTCAAACCTCAGTTCGGAAATGCTATCTGCACACCCACCTGAAGGACGCGGTCGGTTTCCAGTTGTGGTCCTTCAAGATCCTGCCAAACAGACCTCACGAACTCCACCGCAAGACGATGCCTATTCGTCAATCGAAGGCTCCCGCCGACCGCAATGCCCAAACTTCTACCACTGCGTAGACGGGGGTCGACTGTTGGCACCAGGTTATTCGCGAGTGCCAACGTATATCGAGGGTCCTCGCCATCAATTGCCCCCCACGCTCGATAAGTTCCCCGTATGGATAGCGATGCGATATCGCCAAATTCCCGGGCGATCCAGGCCGTTGCCTGTAGTTGATTGCCAAGACGGTAATTCTCGCGATTGTCGTTTGTGCGCACTATGGCGCTCGCCTGCCCTCCCCACGACTGTTGGCCACTCTGACGTTTATGAGTTACCGCCCCAAACAAAGCGTACGAACCGGAACCGGTTTGCATCGGGTAGGGAAGCACCATACTACCCATGGGAGTCAAGTCGCGTTGATTCAGATCACCCGAGGGAATGGTAATACCCACGTTTGTTACCGTGGACTCATTCAGCGGCAACAAGACCGAAATCTTGAGATCTCCGAGATCACTCGACCTGGTCGTAAACGTTTCGCCCATATGGGTAACTAGATCCATGCGGTTCTTGACCCAAGGCACCATCATCATGAGCGTCGCTCGTTTGCTGGGCGCATACATCAGGCCGACCATGTGCATAGCCATTTCCATGCGGACAGGCGCCACGCTATAGCGACCAGAGCCGCTGCGAAGGATCTCCTCCAGATCCATAGAACGGGTACCGTCGCGATTGCCTGCCATTGTCATATTCATTCGACGATAAGACAGCATCCACCCACCGTTGCTTGGCAAGTGGTCGCCCATGACACCGATTGGCGCGTAAGCATGCGATCCTCGGTGATGCTGGCTAGTAGGATGCGAACCCTTGTGCGCCGCTGAACCCGCTGCGTGTGCTCCGAACAGAGCAATGCCGAGAACAACAACTTTGGTAACCTGAAGCATGTTGGGCCTTGACGGTGTTCGTCGTGAAGACAGAGGTAGTTCCGACATTAACGGCTTAAGGGGAGAGTTGATATGACGTTTTCTCAATCGGTCCGCAGCGCGCTGATCGACAACTACGCAAATTTCAAAGGCACGGCCAGCCGCAGCGAATACTGGTGGTTTGCGTTGTTTTTCGTCCTGGTGATTTTCGTGGTGTCGTTCGCGCTTGGAATTGTCATTGCGATGGCAGGGTTTGGCCAAGCAGCGATCGGTATCGTGTTGGGCGTACTGCTGCTTGCGTTAATTGTGCCCACGCTTGCTGTGTGGGTAAGGCGTTGTCATGACGCAGGCCGTAGTACCGGGGAAGCCGTGGTTATCTTTGTGTTAGTCAATGTTGCGAGTCTTGCGACGCCTGTGGTCGGGGGCTTCGTCGAAGTCTCCGGTACGGTGCTAACGCTCGCCTGGGTCGTCTTTGGATTGGCCGCTTTATACAGCTTCTACTTGGCCACCAAGAAAGGGGGCGAGGTTAGTTCAACCGTGAGTGGCAGCGGTGATGGATAGTAGTCCGGCTTAGCGGTGATGCGCAGCGTCCACCAATTCGAGTGGATCTGACTGTTACATTTCGCTGCCTCGAGTTCATCGAGATAGTTTTTTACGACCCTGGCAAACTCTTTGCTATCTATTCTCGGTAGCAACAGGCTGATCTTCAAATTGCCTAGCTCAGTGGTTGGCCAATACCCGCGCGACGTAGCGTATCCTCGTCGATGCCGCGCCCAGAGCAGCAGTCAGCCAACTGTCCCTCAACAGCCACGGCTGGTACTGACGCTACGCCCAGTTTTCGTGCGCGCTCGGCAACAGCCGCATCCTGCATATCCAGAATACTGATTTCACACGATGGGCAGGCCATCTGGGTCACCAGATCAATCGTCTCCTGGCAAACAGGACAGCCAGCACTGAATATCTCAATCTGTCTTTTGGAAGCCATATTGCACTCCTTGTTTGAGTGATTTAGTTAGGACAGGGGTGGATGACCGGGAGGGCCATATGTTCCACAGCGAAGCACCGACGAGCAGCCCAGCACTTAGATATAACCCGATTTCGGTCTCAAAGATGAATTTCCCGACTAGGACACCGAGGGCGCCCAGAACGCCAAGCCAGAACGGTCCATAACCGCGCCGTGCGCTGGCACGGAAAGCAAGTGCCCACAGCGTGACCCCAAGGAAGACCGCCACCGTGGGCAGCAAAAAGGGGGTGTAGTCTACGAAGCCGATGCCAGCCGAACTCAACAGCGCGGTATATGCGGGCCAGCAGACTGGACAGGTCAGTTTCGGCAGCAACGCGACACCCACCGATGGGAGCGCGGCAATCTCCCACCCTTTTGGGCTACTTCCAGCTAGTTTAGCTTGGTCATCCACAACACTTTCTGTCTTGTTGAATCGGCGGACACGGAACGTCACCAAAGGAACAATAGACACAACAGTCGCCCTGGAACGGTCGTAACAACTCACCGCAACGTTTACAGTCATAGAAGAATTGGCAGGCGTCCATCGGCATTTCTTCTTTCTCGGTACGCCCACACTTCGGACACGTGATAGTTGAATAATGTTCGATTACTTCGCTCATGAAGCCATTGTACTATCTGTAGTAGCTACAGGTTCAAGGGCGGTTACCCACGTGTCCAACAATCGAATGACGATCGGAAAAGTTGCCGCGCAAACTGGCTGCAACATCGAGACGATCCGCTTCTACGAAAAAGAGTGCCTGCTACCAAAGCCTGAACGTACCGATGGCGGCCACAGGCTCTATACGGAAGTCCAGATCGACAGACTTATCTTCATCAGGCGGAGCCGCGAACTCGGATTCTCGATGAGCGAAGTCCGACAGCTCTTGTCGTTGGTCGATGGTGAGGAAGTCTCGTGCGAATCAGTTAAGGCCATCGCAGAAATACACTTGAGAGATATTCGCACCAAGATTGCTGATCTCAAGAAGATGGAGCACTCACTGAAAGACCTGTCAGATCAGTGTTCCGGTGTTGATGCGCCTGAGTGCCCCATCATCGATGGGTTAATGCCACATCAAATGGACAGATAGAGGGATTTATGAAGATTGTTGCAACGCTCCTAAGCGTCATCACTATCAGTGTTCTAGGTGCAGTTGGAGTTGCCTACTCCGGAATTTACAGCGTCAGCGCTTTGGATTCGCACAACGGGCTGATTCATTGGTTACTTTCAACCACGTCACACGCGTCGGTAGAACGGCGTGCCAAAGACATACAAGTACCGGATCTGGATAGAGATTCCCTTGTTGATGCTGGAGTGAATGATTTCGACAAAATGTGTGTCGACTGTCATGGGGCGCCAGGGAAAACACCGACTGCCGTAGGTCAGGGACTAAACCCATCGGCACCGGACTTGGCGGAATCCGCCGAGTATATGACACCCGCTGAGCTTTTTTGGGTCACCAAAAATGGCATCAAAATGACTGGCATGCCGGCATGGGGTGCAACTCATGACGATGACGCATTGTGGCCGGTCGTAGCTTTCATGACAGTGTTACCCACGCTCGACGCGCAGGCCTATGAAGCTTTGTTGGTAGATGCTGAAGGGATGGGGCACCACGACTCAAGTGAAGTAAGTCACGATGAAACATCCGCCAACGATCACCAAGAGAATATTGAGGTCGATCAGGCTGAAGTCGCAGAGCACGATCACTCGACCCACAGCCACAATGAAAATCCCTCATTAGCTGAACCGAACGACGAGGAAGAGGAACACGGCAATGACGATCACGAGCACTAATGCGATTACAAGGAAAGTTTTACGGATGAATAGCAAGCGACTTCTGATCATCTCTAAAGCTATTTATGTCGTTGCCACTGATTCCCATCGGGCAAATACAGAGTACAACCCTACGGCGTCGACATTGCTCGTCGCGTCGTATTAGTGCGGACGGGATTTGAACCCGTATTGTGTGGCTCTCTACGCCCTCCTGTGCCGCTAAACCCATGATTCCATTAGATAGGCCGGCGCTAGGAGGAGCTGGGCGGCACGGAACTTGGATCAAAAGTTGGACGGTGGTCCGGTATGCGAGCCGATCTGTTGGAACGCCGGGCGTTGTTAATGCAGAGGTAAGCGGACTACGCGATGGGTACGTTCATACCGGAAGTGCCTAGTTAGTTCGGCTCTTGCCGATTGTGGACGACACAAAGCGTTTCCCGCTTTCTAAACCGACCCACGGTGACCCTATCACCAGTTCGGGGTACCCAGCTACATTAGTAGAGCGTCTGCAATTTGAGTAGGTTTTGGATGTGAACCAAGCTCAAGGACAATGACAGGTTTCGGCGAGAGGCGTAGGTTCGAAACGATTGTCCCGCCAAGATTCGTGCAAATCCTCGGGCCGTTGAGAGCAAGAATTTTTCAACTCATAGAGATTCCAGATAACTGACAACGTCGCACCTCGATTTGTCCGAGACACCTTCGACCCTAGTTCGACAAAGCATCAGCGAAGTCATGTCAAGGTCGTCGCGAATGGCTGTATTCGCTCCACGAGAAACCAGGTATTGCACAACGTCAAGATGTCCCCACGCAGCTGCCATGTGCAATGGTGTACGTCCGTGCTCGCAGATGAGGTTGATGTCGGCCCCTGCTTCGACGAGAACGCGTGCAACTTCAAGGCCGTCCGGCCACGGTCCTTGAGTTGCAAACCATACGGCACTGTTGCCACCGTCACCATTTTCCGCGAGATCATTCAAAAAATCGACATTGACCCCTGACTCAATCTCACGCTTGACGGATTCGACATCCCGTTTTTGTGCGTACGCGTGTATCGCGTCAAATCGAATCTCCACCGTTCCCCAAGGTGAACCTTCTGCGGAGGTCATTCTGTGCGTTCTTCGATACTTGAAAGATCCTTAGGAACACAAGCTTAGCACTACGTTTCTGAGGGGTACCTAGGAGGCCACCCCTTGGGAACCTCCACACATATCTCAAGCCTGCACAATTTGGGGAGGTTCGCGGTATTCATCTGTTTTTCGATAAGTGCCAGATATTCTCGCGAGTTGGAGGGTTAGATTACAAAAGGTGTTCGGCAACGAAAGGCGCTGGTATTGTAAATTACAGCTCAACTTCTTAAATTTCTACATAAACGCGGGTTTCTTGATTCGTGCAGTAGGAAGAGCATATGGCGAACGTTAAACAAACTGTGCCTCTTATTTGGGTGTCAGACATCGGAAAATCAGCAGAGTTCTACTGCAAAGTATTGGGATTTTCGATCCGGCAGACATGGGAACCGAGGGGGCAACTAACTTGGTGTTGGCTGGATTTAGGTTCCGCATCTTTGATGTTGCAACAACATTCTAAGGATGTCGATTTCACAAAACCTAAAGGCATTGGTTTATACATTCTTTGTGAAAACGTTGATCCACTGCACGAACGTATATCTTCTAACGGCGGAGAAGTAACACCAATATCTGTTGCGTTTTATGGTATGAGGCAATTTTCTGCGATCGATCCGGATGGAAATGAGATTTGGTTTGAGCACCTGGCATAAAAGGCGCGTGCGCAAACAGCGTGTCTTTATCGACTTCGCTCAACCCCTCGAATGTAAATACGACTGCTCGTTATATTCACTCTGACGCAGATAGTTCATACGGCGAGTTAGGAGAGTTCCATGAGCGAAGAGGCTACTGTGATTCGAGAGGTTCGTGTCGTGGGTATTGAGTTAAAGACGAGCGACTGCGTGCGACTCGTCGCGAAGATTATTCTTGCTATGGTTATTGTTGTCGCTCCCATTTGGTTACGTACGTGGGCGATATTTTTTGGGGACTGAATTCGCGGAAAGTTACGAGGAAAAGCCATCGGAACATGAAGCTTTGCAGAACTTGTAAGCGAAGCCTTTCTCCTCGATGTTTCAGTGCTAAACGTAAGCTGGAGTCCATAAATTGCTCTGCTTTTGTCAATAGAGTTCGTGCGAAAAAGATAGAAAATTGAAATCGCATGCAAGCAGTGAGGGTTCGACCGCGATCCTCTCCCGCGATTTGGGCAGATTCTGGATACGAACCAAACTCCAGAACTATGCCGAGGTGCCGGAGAGAGGAGTACGCATTAGGTCTCTTGTATTGACCTCCTTCACAATCAGCTTCCTTTATAGGATGTTACTTGGTTCTAAAGACTCCAGACGTACCGCAGTAACCTGATCTTGTCACGAGAAACATTTGATGCAACTTGAATTTGATGAGTGCCGATGGCCCAAACTCACCAAATTTCGTACTGCATGCCTGACGAATCGGTTTCACGAGATGGAAGAAATCTCGATGCTTGGACTTGAGTGGTACTTTCATGAGAATCCTGATGGAATTCCAATGCACAAATTGGCGTTGATCTTTCAGGTGCAATATCACGCCAATGAGAACAATTTGCTTCAATTACAGGAATTGATCACTAGCGATCCGTGGCTGGTTAATCAACCGTGGACTTCCGCCGGGTGGCTACCGATCACACAAGCAGTTGTCGATCACGGTTCGCGAGATATGATCCAATATTTAATCGATGCGGGAGCTGACCTGACGCTGATGGTGGGCGAGATCGGAGAACGTCAGACTGTGCCCAATATGGCTCGATATGGGGGTCATGATGAGGTTGCAAACTGGCTAGAGGGTCTCATAAATAATTCGTTCGCCAAGCGTTAATTTCAAATCCTAAACCCGATACAGGCTTCGAGCATTGTGACGGTCTTTTGAGTCGGTTTTGGCTGTGAACCAAGCTCAAGAGGTATGACAGGTCTCGGCGAGAGGCGTAGGGCACCGTTCGTAAGCACGCTATGTCCTCTCCAGACTAAACAAGGGAGTAGATTCAGTGACAGGCGATCGATGGGTCAGGCAGGAGGTGTTGCAGGTTGGGCCGGGGCACTGGAAAAAACAGTTACCAACAAAACACCTTAAGTTGGCGGAAAGAGGTGATCGCGAGCGGCTCGAAGCTTTACTCGACGAGTCTCCGGAATTGCTTAATCGTCGAGGGTCTCACGGTCGTACGTTTTTGTTTGAAGCGGTACGAAAGGGCCGAGAACAACTTGTCGGTTGGTTAATCAATCAAGGCGCCAACATCCACCTCACGGGTTGCTACAACATTGAAACCATCGTACAAATTAATCCGCTAAGCGCCGCACGATGGTATCGAAGGACCGGTCTTGTCGAGATGCTCATCAGTCGAGGGGCTTCGAACGATATTTTTCGGAGCGCCTTTAATGGTGAACGCGAGGCCGTTGAAAATGGCTTAAATAAAGATATCGAATTTTTGGCCTTAGAGGATCCTGAAGATGAAATCTATTACACGCCTCTACTGAGCTTCGCGATTGCAGGCGGTCACCTAGAGCTCGCACATCGATTAGTTCAGCTGGGGGCTGAGGTGCCAGCCTACAGCTTCCAACTACTATTCATTAGCGCGTTGCGCGACCGGGAGGATTTGGTGCGGATGCTGCTCGAACACGGAGCGACGCCGTTATCGGCAGATGCTCGTCTGTGGATGGCGACCAATGATCTAGGCATTCTCCGGCTTCTTGCTAACAATGGCCTATCTGCCAACCAGCGCTCTTACCGCGGTCTTCATCCGCTCGCGTACGCTGCGAGAGGCGACAAAGGTTCGCACCCAGAAAAGGTCGAATTACTCTTGGAGTGCGGGGCGGCAGTAAACGACGTTGGTCCTCATAAACGCACCGCTCTCCACTATGCTGCAAACGCGGGATTCGACGAAGTTGTCTCGACGTTATTGCATGCGGGAGCAGATTCCGGACTTGTTGATGACGAGTGCCGGTCTCCGCATGACCTGGCGCTTAGTAAGGGCCATTCCAGCACGGCAAATTTATTGGCATGAAATAAGCTATATCCAATCGATTGCGGATCTGATCGACAATTGAAGACGTAATAAATGAGCTACTAGCCATGGATTAGATCGACACTAGCCAGCGTAGAATAGGCGCTCGGATCCGCCGCCTCGTAACTCGCCTTAAACCATATTCCCGAGGTGGCCTGTAGATCCGTCCAATTAATGGTGGAAAGAG
>JAYGFA010000088.1:0-68276 GCA_046582115.1 Pseudomonadales bacterium
GTGTCTATCGAATTGCACCGATCGATGACGACCTGGCGAATTTGTACGTAGCCCCAATAGCAAGCCTGCCCGATTCCGATACCGATCATATCCCACCATAGATCAAGGATTTCCGCTCGACGGTTCGGCGTGAACGCTTGCGCTACCTCTAACCCCCCAGAATAAAAGAGCATCCATATCGTGGGGATCCAAAGAACCCTGAACGTCCGCGTTGGCGGATTCCGATCCGTATCAAAGTGGGCCAGAGCGAGTGTGGCCGTCAGATAAGTGAACGCAAACACATGCAATCCGATATCGGAAAATCGGATGACTTCTGGGTAAGGATCCGGCATGAGCGCCAAGTACGTACAAATCGCTAGCGGTATCCAAAACGCCGCTCTGTAAATTGTGGGTCTATAGTTCATCGCGCGGTTTGTTCGTGCACAAAATCGACCAACCGCTTAACGTTATCGACCGGCGTCTCCGGAACAATCCCGTGACCCAAATTAAATATATGGCCGGCACGTCCGCCAACCTCATCTATGAGGGTTTGCGCCTGGCTGATCATGCCGCTTGACTCGCCACAAAGCGCAATAGGGTCCAAGTTACCTTGTATCGCTCGACTGCCAAAACGATCCCACGTGGCGACCAGGGAAACGCGCCAGTCGAGCGCCATGACATCCGGACCCGTGGCGTACATGGCGTCGAGCAAATGTGTGTTGCCCGTTCCAAAGTAAATGATAGGTGTCTTGCCTTGAATGCGCTCCATCAGGCGACGTGTGGCCGGAGCCACATATCGCTCATAGTCGGCAAGCGACAAACATCCCACCCAGCTGTCAAATAATTGAATGGCTTGAGCCCCCGACGCGATCTGTAATTGCACATAATTCGCGACGGTATCAACGAGCTTATCCATCAATGACTGCCATAACACTTCGTGGTCATACATCAACCGTTTAACATGGACATAATTTCGCGAGCTCCTACCCTCGACCGCGTAGCATGCGAGCGTGAACGGTGCACCTGCAAAACCGATCAGAGCAACTTCTTTTGGTAAGTCAGCGAGTATGCGACCGAGCGTTTCTACGACGTAACCACAACCTTCCTCCGCCGGGACTACCGTTAACCCTGAAATCGAGCGCTCGTCACGCAACGGGTTGTCAAACACGGGCCCCACGCCCGGTTTGTAGTCAAGTTTAAGGCCCATCGGCTCAAGAACTGGGAGCAAATCGGCAAACATTATCGCCGCGTCCACACCAAGTATGCGCTGCGCATCCAACGTCGCTTTCGCCGCAAGCTCTGGATTCTTAAAGAACTCTAGGCTGGGCGTATCGCCTTTCAAGACACCGTATTCCGGCATATATCGTCCGGCCTGCCGGTTTAACCAAATGGGCGTGTACGGAGTCCTGGCACCAGCGCATGCATCTAAAAAGATCGGCATCAGTACCCAGTCATTAATTCAATATCGGCATCGTAATCGACACCTTCGATGCCAAAGCCGAATAACCGAAAGAAGTCCTCTCTAAACCCACGAAGGTCAGCGAGATCCGCAACATTGTCTGTCGTTATATTTGACCAACGATGCTGTACTTCCGATTGGATATCGTCATCGAGTTCATAATTGTCCATTCGAATACGGCCAACCTCATCCGTACGCATGGGCCGATTTGAATACAGTTGCTCGCGGAAGAGACGATGGATATGGGCAACGCAATCCTCGTGACAATCGCGTTCCTTCATCACCTGAAAGAGAATAGAGACATACAGGGGAACCACTGGAATCGCCGTACTCGCTTGAGTCACAACCGCCTTTAGAACCGCGACCTCAGCACGGCCGTTCACGTCCGCTAACCGTGTCGATATTTCGTCTGCCGCTCGATCAAGGTCCTCTTTCGCACGACCCAATGTTCCGTCCCAATAGATAGGCCATGTGAGTTCATTGCCAATGTAGGTGTAGGCGACGGTCTCAAATCCCGGTGCCACCACATCCGCATCCAGAAGCGCATCTACCCAATATTCCCAGTCCTCGCCGCCCATGACGGCAACTGTAGCGTCGACCTCCTCAACATCGGCAGGATCGAGCTCTACGTCAACGACTTCCGCATTGCCTGACACAAGATCAAAGTTAAGCGTTTGTGAGGAAAACGCTTCTCCCAGCGGTTTGATCGACGAGCGGTAGAGCTCGCCAGTGCGAGGATGTTTGCGTACCGGTGAGGCCAGGCTATAAACCAGCAAATCTATCTTGCCAAACTCAGATCTTATGCCATCAACCGTCTGTGCTTTTATCTCGTCCGAGAACGCGTCTCCGTCAATGGTGCGTGCGTACATTCCAGCTTCCTCTGCCCGTCGCACAAATGCAGCGTTATTGTACCAACCAGCGCTGCCCGGCTTGTTTTCCGATGGTGCCTTTTCAAAGGAGACGCCCAGCGTCCCTGAGCCGCATCCAAAAGCTGACGTGATACGCGAAGCGAGCCCGTAGCCGGTCGAACAGCCAACAATGAGCGCATTGCTAGGGCCCCTTATCGTGTCGAGACCACGGACATAGTCGATCTGTGTACTCACGTTGCTTGCGCAGCCGACGGGATGTGCTGTCGTACAAATAAAACCTCGAATTCGCGGTTTGATAATCACAATAGTGCTACAGCTTCCGTTCACTACAACGCGGGGGGTTCACTACAACTGGCGCAGCATCATACCTTCTGCAACGGCATACCGCATGGCAGCACCGACGTCATAAACCCAAAGGCCATCTCGACGAATGGTCACTGAAACGGATCGTTTATTGCCGAGTTTGTGCTCCCGATCACCGTCCAAGGCAAGGATCCCTTCACCTTCAAACGTCACCGTCTCCCCCAAATCGATTCTTCGACTATCCGCAATCGCAACTTCTTTAAAGAATCCCGGCGATAAAGGCACTCTGACAGAAATCTCTGAAGCTCCTATTTCGCCAACCTCGACCAGTAGTCCGCAGTCATCCTTTTCCTCAACCACAGAAATAAGACCTCCGACGGGTGACATCCCAACAGTATCGGGCAGAGCTCTCGTCAAAAGAATTTTTTTTAACTTAGCTTCGTCATAAGGCAGCAAATTGCCCACGTAGTCGTCACGGAGCTGTACGACATCAATCAGCGCAATGTCTCTAATTCCATCCGAAAAGTCCGTGCGTAACACCTTAGCTCGATTTCGAATTCTGGCGGCAGCATCGTCTGGAAACCGCTCCATGGCGGCTAATGCGGCAACAATTCCAGCGGTCGTTGGTTCAACCATTGACGGAAAAACATTGTTGGTGCCTGTGGACAGCGCGATCAAGTTCAATTGCGGGCCACTGCGCGCGATAATCCTATTGGTACCGTCGCCGCCAAGGGAAACAATTACTTCTACGCCTTCTCTAACGAAAGCCCGCACCGCGCGCTCGGTGTCTGAAGCGTCATGGTGCAGTTCGATTCCGAGTTTGATGACCTTTGCCTTCAGCGGCATCCACTCTAACGCCATCGACGCAATACGAAACGGTTCGTCGACAATGTATATTTCACTCACTCCGATGGAATCGGCTCCAGCCGCGACACGAGCAATGATGTCCCGCTTGGCCTCATGGGTCACGTTAGTGGCACGGGCCGCGAGTCGACGCACGTCCCGGCCCGACATGGGGTTCACACAAATAGCTATTGCGCTCATTCGCTTAATCGTCGTTTCTTTGTATCAAAACCGCTGAAAGTCCCAATCAATCGATTCGATGACCCCGAAATGCGGTGGTTTCCAAAGCAAAGATTGCTAACCTATTGCGTCCGGTGACGGTAAAGCAAGGGGCACCTCGTCAAGTCGGAAGCCTGCAATCAACGAATTATAAAAAATGGGCATTAGTCCCTTTCGTTCCTTCGTAGTACCAGTAAAGAGGATTTCATGCAGGGAAGATCGACAATGGGACAGCTTGAAACTTCTACCGCGCTGAGGAACACACATGAACATTGAATCCGTCATCGATGCGGCGTGGCAGAACCAAGAGGCCATTGACGCGAATACCCAGGGAGAGGTCCGGGAAGCGGTCGAAGAGGCGCTAGTTAAGCTCGATGACGGTACGATGCGGGTAGCTGAAAAAATCGCCGATAACTGGTTGGTTAACGAGTGGTTAAAAAAAGCGGTGTTGTTGAGTTTCCGCCTTAACCCGTTTCAAAAGATACCGGGGGGGCCAGCAAACACGAACTGGTGGGACAAAGTGCCCCCGAAATTTGCGGGATGGGACGAAGAACAATTCAAAGCGGCAGGGTTTCGTGCCGTCCCAACGGCATACGTCCGTCATTCCGCCCACATCGCTCCGAACGTCATCCTTATGCCAAGTTTTGTAAACGTCGGTGCCTACGTCGATACCGGCACCATGATCGACACTTGGGCAACGGTTGGATCCTGCGCTCAAATAGGTAAAAACTGTCATATTTCGGGCGGGGCCGGTATAGGCGGCGTATTAGAGCCTCTTCAAGCTGCGCCCGTGATCGTCGAAGACGGCTGTTTTATTGGGGCCCGCTCCGAAGTCGTTGAGGGGGTCCTTGTCGAAGAAGGCGCAGTGCTTTCGATGGGGGTATTCATTGGTGCGACCACCAAAATCGTTGATCGATTCTCGGGAGAAATTCACACGGGTCGCGTACCACCGTACTCAGTTGTCGTACCAGGATCCTTACCGCCCCCACCTCAAGAGGACGGGCACCCAAGACCGAGCCTCTATTGTGCCGTGATTATCAAAACGGTGGATGCTCAGACACGTTCGAAAACCGCCATCAACGAATTGCTAAGGGATTAGGCATTCAGGCGGCCTTGGAGACATCATGCCCGTTCCATAATGTGGATCGAGAATGAGTAGGTGTTGCGTTCGTTTGCGACGAAATCTTCCTTCGCTATGGTCTGCCAACAATTCCAATCAAAAGCGGGAAAAAACGTATCGCCATCAACTTCCGCATCGACTAACGTACAGTACAGACGGTCTGCCCGATCAAGCGTCTCTGCATAAACTCGAGCACCCCCGACCACAAAGCACTCCCCCTCTGCATCAATTTCACATTGTGCAGCCGCGATTGTTAGCGCTGCATCAATATCTTTAGCGACCGTGACATCCTTATTCACGTACCCAGTTGACGAAAGCACAATATTCGTGCGCCCAGGAAGCGGGCGCCCCACTGACTCGTACGTGCGACGACCCATCACGACCGGACTACCCATTGTTGTCCGCTTAAAAAAAGCAACGTCGTCTGACAAGTGCCATGGAAGTGCGTTGGATCGACCAATTACGCGATTATTGGACATCGCCCAGATGAGAGAAAGTCGCACCGGGTCTTTAGACCGCGATTGGGGCGCGGATACCCTTATGCGAACGGTAGTCGAGTAGCTCAAAATCTTCGTACGTAAACCCGAATACATCTACGACCCGTTCACTAATTTTCATACGCGGCAATGGCAGCGGGACGCGCGATAACTGGCGATCGGCTTGTTCAAGATGATTGAGGTAAAGATGTGCATCGCCAAAAGTGTGGACGAACTCGCCCGGCCGGAGGCCCGACACCTGGGCAATCATCATGGTTAACAGCGCGTACGAAGCAATATTGAAGGGCACCCCAAGAAAGACGTCTGCGCTTCGCTGATACAGTTGACACGATAACTTGCCTTCTGCGACATAAAACTGAAACAGCGCATGACACGGCGGCAAGGCCATCTGATCCACCTCACCGACATTCCATGCTGAAACAATCAGGCGTCTTGAGTCAGGATTTTGACGAATATCCGAAACCACTCGCTCGATCTGATCGATAGTCGAACCGTCCGCCGTTGGCCAAGAACGCCATTGCGAACCGTACACGGGTCCTAGGTCCCCGTTTCCGTCTGCCCATTCATCCCAAATATGAACGTCGTGCGCGTGAAGGTACGCAACGTTGGTACTGCCCTGCAGAAACCAAAGCAGCTCATGGATGATGCCTTTCACAAACATCTTCTTGGTGGTCAGGAGTGGGAATCCATCCTCTAGGTCGAAGCGCATTTGATGACCAAACACCGACCTGGTTCCAGTGCCCGTACGGTCGCTCTTCTCTGTGCCGTCGTCTCGTACCCGACGCATGAGCGCAAGATATTGCTTCATTTCTGGCGCGATCCCTCGAAATAATCTTGAGCAAATCCAGACACCAACAAAATACCAAATGCAATCATCGGTAGCGACAATAACTGCCCCATCGTGAGCCAGTCGAACGCAATGAAGCCGATAGCGGCATCAGGTTCGCGGAACCATTCGGTCACAAACCGTATCGCCCCGTAGCCCGTGAGGAACATCCCAGAGATTTGACCTGCGCGTCTCTCGCGCGCGGAAAATAACCAAACGATCACGAACAACACAACGCCTTCTCCGAACGCTTGATACAAGCTTGAAAGATGCCGCACCGCACCATCCCACTGACCAAAGCACGTGAGATTAAGGCCGATGATCGAACCGCATGGAAAGTGAATGCCCAGGGAGCTCTCAGTAATCCGTCCCGGTAACTCCGCATTAATAAAGTTTCCTATCCGCCCAAACCCCAGTCCGATCGGGACGAGCGGTGCTGCAAAATCCATCACACGCCATAAACCACGCGATGTCTTCCGACCATATAACCAAAGAGCAGCGACGACGCCGAGCAGGCCTCCGTGGAATGACATGCCCCCTTCCCACAATTTAAACAACCAAAGTGGTTCTAACAAAAACCTGTCGAACGCATAGAAGAGCACGAAGCCGAGGCGCCCCCCTACAATCGTGCCCACCACGCCGTAGAAAACGACGTCGGATAAATCCGTTTTATCCCAGCCGGAATTATCCTTTTTCGCCCGCTGACTACCCAATAGGTAGCACGCGAGGAACGCCAACAAATACATGAGGCCGTACCAACGAACGGCAACTGGTCCGATCTCCACCAAGATAGGCTCGATCAGAGGATAGTTCATATTCCTCAACCACCAACTATACGTAACTGGTAGACTCCGGCACTTCCATGGGCACGGAACGAGGGACCGAGCCGCAGTGTGCCTTCTCCTATTTGCCTACCGAATGGACCCGGATCGGCCACTAATTGTTGCAGCCAATCGGGACGAATACTACGCCCGCCCAGCGCTTGCTGCACACTTCTGGGACGATCATCCAAATATCTTCGCAGGACGCGATGTGGAAGCCCAAGGAACCTGGCTTGGGGTTTCCACAAATGGGCGTTTCGCGGCCATCACGAATTGGTCCGAAGACTTATCCGGTCCTCGTTTCCCGCAGAGCAGAGGGGATCTACCCGTTCAATTCCTCCGCGCAAATAGTACGCCGCAGCAGTACGTTTCGACTATTAACCCGGGCCAGTTCGCGGGGTTTAACTTTATCGCCTTCGATGGCGGCGAGCTCGTCTACATGACCAACCGAACTGGCGACACCAGAAAACTTCGACCCGGTATCTATGGATTAACCAATACCCACATCGACGACCCTTGGCCAAAATCGATACACGGTGTATCGAAGTTAGCCAAAGCATTAGTACCCCCTGTCCTGGACAATCTTATTGATCTCCTTCGGGACCACGAACCCGTATCCCTGCCGAAAGATCCACGAGAGGACGAGAGCGTCGTCGAGCAACGAGCATCGACCGGCTTCATTCGAGGCGAAGTATATGGAACTCGGGCAAGTACGGCGGTCATACTGGAACGTGACAAATTTCTTTTTTGTGAACAAGCATATGAGTCGATGGGGCATCCGGCACAACGCGTTGAACAAAGCATTCATTTCGTGAAACGTTGACGTGGTATTCATAGTCGGACCGAAGCACCATTAGGACCCAATTGCAAAAATCAAACAGTTTTTTACAACAAGTGGATCACTCTGAGTATTTACGGGCGTTGGCGTGGACTTAACCGGAAAAACGGCATTGGTCACCGGGGGAAGTTTGGGACTAGGCCGGGCAATGGCGGCCGCATTCCACTCAGCCGGCGCCAACGTGGCGTTACTCGCCCGTCGAGATAGTCTTCTCACAGAAGCCAAGGAAGAAATAGAACAAAACGGATCCGGCAAAGTCGGCGCCTACCAATGCGACGTAACGGATGCCGCAGAAATCGCGCGCGTCCACGAACAAGTAGTCGAAGCGATGGGTCTAGTCGATATCTTGGTGAACAACGCCGGGAAATCCGAGGCACATCCCTTCATGAGTATTTCAGATGAAGTATGGCAAGCAGATCTCGACCTAAAACTCTTTGCCGCCGTACGCCTCGCCCGCTGCGTGATTCCTGGCATGATCTCTAAACGTTGGGGACGCATCATCAATGTTTTAAACACCGCAGCGAAGGCACCGCCACCGGGTTCTGCACCAACTTCGGTGAGTCGGGCAGCAGGCATGGCGTTAACCAAGGTCCTAGCCGGTGAATTCGCACCCCACAATATTCTCGTGAATGCATTGCTCATTGGGCAAATTAAGTCAGACCAGATACAACGTGCCTATGACGCCAGTGATCGCGCCACCTCTTTCGAACAATTCGTGGCCGACGCCGGTAAACGTCTGCCCATGGGCCGCATGGGGGAAGCAAGCGAAGTTGCCGATGTGGCCTTGTTTCTAGCATCCGAACAGGCGTCCTACCTGACCGGTTGCGCGATCAATATGGATGGCGGGCTATCTCGAGTGGTCTAGTCGGTGTCCGAGCGGACGTCAATTCATCAGAGAAACACACTCGGTGTTTCGTGATGGGGGATAGCCCGCTCGAGTCCAGCCCCAATGAGCTGGTCACGAATAAAATCGAGTATTTCCTCGGCATCGTCCATTTTCCGGACGCGCGCAAGGATACGTCGGCAATCCCTCATCGACACATTCCGAATCACCCACTTTACCTTCGGTAAATTCGCGGCATTCATTGACAGGACGTCATAACCCATCGCTACACAAAGGATAGCGCCTTCCGGCGTTCCGGCGAGTTCTCCACATATGCCAATTCCCTTTTGTTCTGCATGAGCGGCCTTAGCTAGCTCGCGTAACGCGTGTAGGACTGAGGGGTGCATTTCTTGATAGAGATTCGCGACTCGCGGATTATTGCGATCGACCGCCAACATGTATTGGGTGAGGTCGTTGGATCCAACCGCAAGAAAATCGACCTGGCGTGCGATCACGCGAGCCTGATGGATTACCGCTGGAACCTCCATCATCACACCAATTTGCGGCACCTTTGCAACAAGGCCCTCGTCCCGAACCTCACGGTATGCCCTCAAAATAAGCGCCTTCGCTTCTGTGACCTCACGCTTATCGGTCACCATCGGGAGCATAATGCGGAGGTCGGATTCTAGCCCCACGCTCGCCTTTATCATTGCCCTAACCTGGACCAGAAAAATCTCTGGGTGATCGAGCGTTACACGGATACCCCGCCACCCTAAAAAGGGATTGTCCTCGTCAATTGGGAAATACGGCAACGCTTTGTCGCCACCAATATCAAGCGTCCGCATAGTGACCGGTCGAGGATTAAATGCCTCTAAATGCTCTCTATATATCACCCGCTGTTCTTCCTCAGTCGGGAAACGATCTCTGGATGCAAACGGGATTTCTGTTCGAAAAAGCCCAATTCCCTCAGCGCCACGGTCTAGGGAACGCGTGATTTCGCCCACAAGACCGATATTCACCCAGAGATTTAACCGATAGCCATCCAGCGTTTCGCTCGGCTGATCCTTTAAGGGCTCGAGTTCCTTAAGGAACTCGGCCTCTTCAGCTATTAACCCGCGATAGTGATTAATCACCTGCGGAGTCGGATTGCCCACCAGTTCGCCATAAAAACCATCCACAACAACTGTTTGATTCTCGAATTCGTATAGGGGTAGTTCTAACGCGCCCATGATGGCGGGAATGTTGAGGGCTCGCGCTAAAATGGCGGTGTGTGAATTACTAGACCCCCGCAACGATACGATGCCTTTCAAACGCTCAGGCGGTACGTCTGACACCATCGACGCGGTTACTTCTTCTCCTATCAGAATGGCCTGGTCCGGAAAATAAAATTTATCTTTGCGGATATCCTGTAGATACGCTAGGACGCGTTGCCCTAGCTCTCTGACATCGGCAACTCTTTCCCGTAGATATGAGTTTTCAACTTGCTGTAGCTTCGACACGTGCCTAATGATGACTGCCCGGAGCGCGCCCTGTGCCCAGTTTCCTTGACGAATTTCCTCTCGAACTTCACCTGCTATCGCGGAATCATCCAGCATATGCAGGTACGCGGAAAATAATGCGCGCTCTTCTGGCGGTAGGTGTCGGGACAAGGCCCGGTTGGTCTTCTCGATATCGGCGCGGACCCGTTCGATCGCACGATCAAAGGTCGTCAACTCGGCGAAAACATCATCGACCTCCTTGTCGGGCACATGGTCAAAATTAGCCGACGCGCTAATGACAACGGCGGTACCAATAGCAATCCCTGGGGCCCCTGCGATCCCTTTATACCTGACATCACTCGGGACATACTCCGCATTCAATAAGGCCGAAACGCTTCCCGTGGCTTCGGCATGCGCGACGACATTCGCCAACTGAGCGGCAAGAGTGGTTAGAAAAGCTTCCTCATCTTCGTGAAAACGTCGATCTTCCCTCTGTTGGGCAGTTATGACACCCAGAACTCTACGATTATGAATTACTGGAACACCCAGAAACGCGGAAAACGGTTCTTCCCCTATTTCCGAAAAGTGCCGATAGCGCGGATGCTCTGATGCGTTTTCTATGTTCAGTGGTTCACCGCGTTCGGCAACAAGCCCCACGACGCCTTCACCGGGAGCAAGCGATACCTTCCCGATTGCGCTTCTATGGAACCCTTCGTTTTCGATTAACCTTAAGTTGCCAGTGACTTTGTCAAATACGTAGATGGAGCAGACTTCAGTGCCGAGAATTAAACACACCCGCGCGACAATAATGCCCAGTGCGTGTTCGAAACTCGGAGCGGTATCAACATCCTGACTAATCTGTCGAAGTGCGTCGAGCACTTACGTGTCCCCGACTTGTAAGGCTGGCGCGAGCTCACGCAACGCCTGACGATAAACGTCCTGTTTGAACGCAACGATCTCAGTCACCGGATACCAATAACTAACCCAACGCCAAGCATCAAACTCGGGTTTATCCGATCGTTTCATCGAAATGTCTTTTTCGTCTCCTACCAATTGAAGTAAATACCACTTCTGCTTTTGTCCCCTAAAATGAGAACTTGAGTTGTGGCGTCGCAATCGCTTAGGTAGTTGGTAGCGGAGCCAGCTTCTCGTAGCCGCGAGTATTTTGACCGATTTCGGCGTCAGGCCTACTTCTTCGAATAGTTCCCGGTAGAGAGCATCTTCGGGCGTTTCATTCAAATGCATTCCTCCTTGTGGGAATTGCCAAGCGTTGTCGCCACCAACTCGACGTGCCCACAAAACGTCGCCTAATGTATTAGAGATGACGATGCCGACGTTCGGTCGAAAGCCTTGTGAATCGAGATTTTCAACGTCTCTTCGCATGCGACGATTCTTTCATAATCAACTCCTGCGAAGCCACTAGCTCCTCGGTCGAACTTCTCCGTGCAGCGATCCGGTTTTTCCGGGTGTTCTTACAATTCAGCAAAGTTATTATTCCGCCAGTACACCAAGGTAAAGAATGAACCAGCTCGAGAACGAACCCAGTCCCTATCTCCGACAACATGCCACGAACCCCGTCCATTGGTACCCGTGGGGGAGCAAGGCCCTCGAAAAGGCAGTGGACGAAGATAAGCCCATACTTCTATCCATCGGCTATTCATCATGTCACTGGTGTCATGTGATGGCCCATGAATCTTTTGAGAATGAGACCACCGCGTCGGTGATGAACGAGAACTTCGTCAATATAAAAGTAGATCGAGAGGAACGTCCCGATATCGATCAGATATATCAAACGGCCCATCACGTGCTCACTCAACGCACGGGCGGTTGGCCGCTCACGATGTTTCTTGACCCACGGACTCATCTGCCGTTTTTTGGTGGTACCTATTTCCCTCCTACACCACGCTTCAATCTTCCCGGGTTTAAAGACTTACTGATGAGGGTGAGTAGCACTTACCGCGATAACAAGACAGACCTGGTATCTCAGAGTAAAAAACTAAGCGCCGTGCTCGCACAAATGAACGTGACGCCCGACGCGCAAGGAATAGACATCCGATAATTACTCATGACCGCAAGGGATCAACTTGCATCCCGCTATGACAGCATCCATGGGGGTTTTGGATCCGCGCCAAAGTTCCCCATGCCAGCGAATATCGAGCGACTACTTCGCCACTGGGCCTACTCAAGAGACGACGACGTCGACCGTGACGCCTTCGATATGGCGCTGACGACCCTCACGCGGATCGCCAGGGGTGGGATCTACGATCATGTGGGCGGTGGTTTCTGTCGATACTCTACCGACGCCGAATGGATGATCCCTCACTTCGAGAAGATGTTGTACGATAATGGAACGCTCATGAGTCTCTTTGCTGATGCCTTGGGACTTGGTCCAGATCCACTGTTTGAGAGCGCACTTACCGAAACAGCCGATTGGGTCGTTCGCGATATGCAACATCCGGAAGGCGGTTATTACACGTCTCTGGATGCGGATTCAGGTGGAGTCGAGGGCAGCTACTACGTATGGCGTAGAAACGACGTTCGTAGTCTTTTAACTGCCGACGAATACGTCATTGTTGAGACGTTATATGGTTTGGACAAACCAGCGAATTTTGAAGGCAAGTGGAATTTTCATCGTCGAGATGCGTGGCGCGCCGTCATTGAAAGACTAGGCCTCGAAACAGGAAAAGCGGAAACACTTCTTCAATCGGCTAAAGCAAAACTTCTCCATAATCGCTCTGAGCGGACTGCACCAGTACGAGACGAGAAAATACTCACTTCGTGGAACGGTCTGGCGATCAAAGGGATGGCAAAAGCCGCGATGCGTTTTAATCAGCAAACCTGGCTCGATTCATCTCAACGCGCCGTCGACTTTATTCGTAACAATTGCTTTGACGGACACCGGCTCTCTTCCGTCTGGAACAATGACGTTGTTGGCCATGATGGCTTTCTCGACGACTACGCGAATCTCCTCGACGGATTACTCTCGTTGTTGGAGGCCCAGTGGCGTTCTCAAGACATCAAATTGGCGGAAGCACTTGCCGATATTTTATTGTCCAAATTCCTTGACGAAGATGGCGGCTTCTTCTTTACGGCCCATGACCAAGAAAAGCTGATCCAACGTCCCAAGCCACTCCTCGACGACGCCCTGCCTCCGGGAAATGGAACCGTTGCCGTTGCCCTACTGAAATTGGGACACTTGCTTAATGCACCGCGGTATGTTGACGCCGCCCAGCAAACACTAGATTGGGCGCGCGCTTCCATCGAGCGTTATCCCGCGGGACACTGCACGGTGCTCGTCGCTCTCGAATCTCGCCTGTATTCTCCAGAACAAATCATCGTGCGTGGGCCGCGGGGATCTATAGGTCCTTGGATATCCATCGCACGCGAAGGCTACAGCCCAGCGCGGTGTGTCTATGGAATCCCATACGACGAACCGGGACCAATTCCGCCTCAGCTTCCAGCGCTCGTTTCGACCGAAACTCGCCAGCTCGTCAGCGCGTACGTCTGCCGTGATCTCAGCTGTACACCGGCGATAACGGATTTTGAAGACTACAAACGCACGATTAAAGGTAGGCCTCACGATGCAAGACTGGACAAGTAGTTCAAACCTCATTCTCCGCTACTTCTAGATAGGCGACAGCGTCCAACAGATCCTCAAGTTCTTTTACGTCTGAGGGTTCAAGTGCAAAAAACCAGCCGTTGCCGTAAGGGTCTAGATTGACCGTCTCCGGCGAATCTTCCAGGGCCCGATTGACAGCGATGACAACACCACTAACAGGAGCATAAATATCGGACGCAGCCTTGACCGACTCCACGACTCCAGCCGCAACCGACCCTTGGATCGACTGTCCAATCTGGGGCAATTCGATGTACACGATGTCACCGAGCGCACCCTGAGCGTAATCAGTAATGCCAACTGTTATGCGCCCGTCCTCTTCGAGCCGCGCCCACTCATGGCTTTCGGCGTAATAGATACCCTCTGGGGTTTCACTCATCGCCCCGCTCCTTTCCCGATGTGAAGGATCCATTGCAATTTTGACTGCCACAACTATGACTTATCCAGCTTCTTGACACACCGATGAACTCTCGTAATAACGCAACCAGGACCATTCTTGCCCGATCTAGCGAGCAAGCGTGCTCTCTTCCATACCGGTGAAACTTGCGGTCTGAAGTCCTCGGGCGGAAGCTGCTACGTCCTTCTAAGGAACTAAGTAATTACAGATGGCACCAGGTCGTTCAATAAAGGGTTGCAAGGGGTCCTAGGCCCATCGCTTCGCGCATCAATTGATACTTAAGAGCAGGGACATTATTCACTGTCCGGACACCAACATTGCGTACCCATCTACCGTAGGGTCCCGAGGTACCATAGGTTCGATCGAAGATATCCATAAGGGCGAGCATCATTCGGGCGCGGGCGCGGCGCCTTGTCGCAAATCGACGCCATATACCGTCCTGTCCCAAATCACTTTTGAGATGCCGAACAACGGCTTCAATCCCCTGCACATCTTCCAAGCCCATATTGACACCTTGACCGGCAAGCGGATGCATCGTCCGCGCTGCATCCCCAATCACGATAACGCGTGGCATTGGGTTAAAGTCGGAGACGAGCGATTGCCCAATCGGAAAACCAACCCGCTCGCCGACATCAGTCATCTCACCCAGAATGGACTCGGATTCGTAGGTCAAGGCCGCCGCAAACGCTCGTCCGTCGAGTGCGAGCAGCTCATCTTGTCGCGTGGCCGGTATGCTCCATACAACCGAAACACTCCGTTCCTCCGGGAGCGGCAGCAACGCCAAGATTCCGTCTCCGAAATGTTGCAGAGCGCAGCCTCCGTGTGGATCAACCGTACGAGCAACGGTCCCGATGGCCGTTCCCACACTTCGATAATTCTGTATTGAAATTCCAAGGCGCTTGAGTGTGCCGGACTGCCGACCTTCGGCGATCACAAGGCAAGCCGCCGTTACGTCTTCTTTATCGATGGTCAACCTTACGGCATCCCAAGAATGCTCTACAGCATCAACGGTACTCGGTGCCCTAACCTCAACTCTGCCGGCCAAATTTGTCCACAGCCGTTCAACTAGAACATTAACTTCCACGACTTCCGCTAGAACTTCAGCATCGATTTCGCTGGCATCAAAAACTATTGTGGCGGTCCCTTCTCGCTCCCAAACTCGAATCCGCTTAATTGGTCCTCGGCGGATATCTTCGATCGCATCCAAACTTGCCAACAGACGCAATGATCCCGGTGAAAGTGCAACCGTGCGTACATCGAACCCTTCGCTAGGACACGGTGTTTGCGGGACTCTCGAATCAACTAACAGGATGTGCCAACCACGGCGAGCTAGGCAGAGTGCAGCACACGATCCGACAATACCGCCCCCGGTAATGATGGCATCGAAGTCAGGCATTCGAACATAGCCCAAAGTCGCCCGCTGGTTCCGGCGAATATGAATTCATTCCATCGACGTCAAGAAGTTCCATCCCGACCTCGAAAATCTCTCCTCAAGCTCTATTTCTATCGGCAGAGACCGGCTTGCAATCCTGCCGCGCAACTCCGCCAAGGTAATCAATTCGACCGCATGAATCGCGAGTATATCGAGATCACTCAAAATCGGTAGCACACGTATATCGACAAACTAGTGGGCTTCACAACCTCTAGGATTCGAGAGACACTACCGCATTCGGGGATCAATCCCCAAGGAAACCCATGGCTATTAACGATCTCGAAGCGCTAGAAGAGAAGGTCGACGAGCTTATCGCACTGTGCGAAGTCCTGGTCGAGGAAAATCAAGTGCTTAAAACCCGCCAGCAAAGCTTGACAACCGAACGGGCCAAGCTTGTCGAAAAGAACGAGCGCGTAAAAACTCGGGTTGAATCGATGATTGCGCGCCTGAAGGCACTTCATAAATGAGCAAAACTCAAACTACAACGGTGAAGGTGAAAATTCTCGATCGTGAGTTTCAAGTCGCCTGTCCTGAAGATGAGGTCGACGAGTTGAACGTCTCGGCACAAGAGCTAGACAAACGAATGCGAACCACTCAGAGCTCCGTAAACATTGTCGGTCTCGAGCGAATAGCGATCATGACCGCACTCAACATCACGCACGAATATCTCGGTATCAAGGGGAAGAGCGACGAGGTCGAAGGCCTCGCCGATGGAAAGTTAGCAGAACTAACGAAACGTCTGTCCAAAGTCATTGCGTCGCAAAAGAAACGCATTGCGTAGGGACTTATCGAACTCCACATGGTCGCCAAGCCACATTTTTCGTTCGCGATAATCGCTCCGCATCGATTCAGACATTTTCGCTATACTGGTTGGGCTTCCTGGAATGTGCGCCAGTTGGTGTCGTCCTTGAGCCGTTAGAAAAAAATAGGGGATTCCGGCGTCGGCGCCGGTGTGCATACCCAACGCATTCGCCGCGGGTAGCCTTAGATGCCGCCCGGGTCACCGCCTTGAACCAAGACGGTTCAGGGCCAACCAAACAGCGGCATTCCGGTGGCGAAACGCACTCGTTTTGGCGAGTGCGTTTGCGTTAAGAGGTTGAGAATGCCCGACAATATTCGACAACGGTTTCGTGAGGCGCGGCAAGCTCTGTCGGAAAACACCCAACGCGAACACGCCCGAGCGGTAAGAAATGCCCTAGGCGCTTCATCTTTAATCAGTCAAACAACAGTCATCGGATGCTACCTTGCGAGTGACGGTGAAGTTGACCTTGGCCCAACTATCGACCTGTTCTGGGCGCGAAAAATCGCAACAGCGGTACCCGTCGTTCGAGCAAACGCGATGTCGTTTTGTGCATACGCAAAAGAAACAGATACCTCGGTGAGTCGATGGGGGATTCGCGAACCTATTTCGTCATCTCATATCGATATAAACGACCTCTCCATCGTCCTCGTCCCCTTGGTTGCTTTTACAAATCGAGGTCAGCGGTTAGGACGGGGGCAGGGTTACTACGATCGTGCATTCGAGTCTTTACCGCGCCCGATACTTATCGGTGTAGCTCATGAAGCACAACGTGCACCAACGCTCGCCTCAAAGGAATCGGACGTCGGTTTGGATGGTATCGTCAGCGAGAACGGTCTGACTATGGTGACCTAATTCCCCGGTTATACTGGGTCATGGCAGTACGAAAAATCATCCGCATGGGCCACCCAACTCTACGCCGCAAAGCTGAACCTATTGCGAACGAAATGATTGGTAGCGCTTCACTTTCAAGCCTCATCACAGACATGAAAGACACGCTACGCGATTATGGCGGGATCGGGTTAGCTGCGCCCCAAATCGATGAGTTGATTCAACTCGCCATTATCGATTTACCTGGAGGGCAGAGTCGCTACGGCGAACTCGAAGCTTTACCTTTGACCGTCTGCATTAATCCCGTCGTGACCACGCTAGACACCGCCACGACCGGGTACTGGGAAGGATGTTTGTCCGTACCGGGGCTTCGGGGATTTGTCGAACGACCTCAGCGAATCCGAATGGCATACACCGACACGGACGGTGCTCGATTGGAGCGTGAATTCTCAGATTTTCACGCTACAGTCGTGCAACATGAGATCGATCACCTCCGGGGCATACTCTATGTCGACCACATCCTGGATCCCTCATTACTGGTTTTCGAAGACGAGTACTTACGTTACGTGGTGCCCAGTGAGGAACAAACCGGCTAAGTTCCTCAAACGGTCCTATCCAGATGCGTCACGCTCTGGCCCTTGCAACGTGACCCCACCATCGACGATTAGCGTTTGGCCCGTAATGTAGCGCGCCCTTTTAGACGCCAAAAAACGAACGGCGTTGCCAACGTCCCAACCCGTTCCTTCAATTCCTAAGACAGATGCACGTACTCTCGCGTCTCGCGCTTTTTTGCTCATCCCAGACTGGTAAACCATCGGCGTATATACCGGACCTGGAGCGACACAATTCACACGAATACCATCCGGTCCGTGATCAACAGCCATGGCCTGCGTAAGACCAACAATTGCACTTTTCGAGGTGCTGTACGCGGTCATGCCTCTTGGACGTATTGCAGCAATGGAAGAGACGTTCACGATGACGCCAGCCCCCGTCGCGGTCATTGCCGGTACCGCGGTTTTACTCGCAAGAAATACGCTTTCTACGTTTATTTTCATAACGCGGCGCCAGTTACTTCGCGATTCATCGACAACCGACCCTCGGCTACCCACGCCTACATTGTTATCGAGGACATCCAGTCGTCCCCATAATTCAAGCGCCTTTGCCACCATTGCCTCGCAATCGGTATCAGTAGTGACGTCGGCTTCAAACGCGGCCGCGACTCCACCGTTTCCGGTAATCATTTCGACTGTACGTTCGGCCGCACTCGCCAACCGATCGACAACCAACACTCTCGTGCCAGCGTCTGCGAGCAGCATTGCTGCCGCCCGACCATTGCCAATTCCATCGTCTCGCGCACCAGCACCAGTGACGATGGCAACCTTTCCGTCTAAGCCTTCGTCTGCGAAGTCCTCTGTTCGGGCCTCTTCTGTCATTAAACCAAGAACCTCCGGTACGCTGAATTCGCAGACTCCTCCCAATACCGATACCCGATTCGATCGAGGTATTTCCGCAGAGCGGCCCGGCCTTGGTCCACCGCCGTAAACCCCACAAGAACGCGTCCCCAGGCCGCACCATGATTCCGGTAATGGAATAGCGAAATATTCCAATCGACTCCAAACTCCTTCAAAAACGTTCCAAGTGCACCTGGTCTTTCTGGAAATTCGAAACGGTACAGTACTTCTCCAACCTCGCTCGACGCGGGGCCTCCAACCATGTGCCTTACGTGAAGCTTAGCCATCTCGTTATCTGTCATATCGTCGACAACGTACCCCCGTTTACGAAGCATATCGACGACGCGCCTGCGCTCTTCCCCCCCATGAACTTGCACACCAAGAAACACTTGCGCAGTACGTTGATCATTAAAGCGGTAATTAAATTCTGTAATTGCCCGCGTCCCGAGCACCTGGCACAGTCGCCGAAAACTTCCGGGCTTTTCAGGAATGCTCACCCCAAGCAGGGCTTCCCGACGTTCCCCGAATTCGGCCCTTTCAGAAATATGCCTGAGGCGGTCAAAGTTCACGTTTGCGCCACTAACCACGGCAACGTATCTACGCTTTGATCCCTGTGTATCTTCAACGTAGCGCTTGAGGCCCGCGACCGCGAGCGCCCCCGCGGGTTCTGCGATGGCGCGCGTATCGTCGAAAATATCCTTGATGGCAGCACAGATTTCGTCCGTCGTGACGACGATTACTTGATCGACGTAACGACGCGCTACCTGAAACGGCCTCTTGCCGATCTGAGCCACCGACGCTCCGTCCGCAAACAGGTCCATTCTGTCCGCTCGCAACCGAACCCTTCGACCAGCCAACAGTGCTTGATTAAGGCAGTCGGAACCGTTGGCTTCTACCCCAATAATCTTTACTCGCGGTTTCAGGTATTTGACGTAGGCTGCGATGCCCGCCACCAGTCCGCCCCCGCCCACTGGAATAAATATTGCATCGGGGTCACCCTCGTGCTGGTTTAAGATTTCAACACCCACCGTCCCCTGTCCGGCAATCACTGCCGGATCATCGTAGGGCGGCACAATTGTCGCCCCATTTTGTGCTGCGAGCGCTAACGCGTACTGTGCGGCATCCTCGTAGGTATCACCCCGTAACACTACCTCCGCACCTAACCGCTGCACCGCTTCGATTTTTATCGCGGGCGTGTTGAGTCCCATCACGATGGTGGCGTGGATCCCCAATCGCGATGCAGCCAGTGCTACACCTTGCGCGTGATTCCCAGCGGATGCCGCCAAAACACCTCGCTTCCGTTCGCCCGCGCTAAGTTTAACCATGCGGTTATAGGCACCACGAACCTTAAAAGAATGGATAGGCTGAAGGTCTTCCCGCTTAAGCAAAATGTCCGCGTTCAGCCTAGCGGAAAGCAATGGAGCCGCCTCCAACGGCGTTTCGATGGCGACGTCATAGACTTCCGAAGATAGGATTTTCTTTACGTAGGCCTCGAGCACGTCGCCATTCCCGGGAAATTGAACCAACCTTCAGGCTACCATGGCTCTATGGAAACCGACGATCTGAAAAAAGCTGTGGCGGAAGCCGCGATTACTTATATCAAGCCGAAACTGAGTCCGAGTTCCATCATCGGGGTAGGCACTGGTTCAACTACCAATCATTTCATCGACGCACTCAGTCCCATACGACACATCTTCGATGCTGCTGTCTCGAGCTCCGAAGCTTCCACCGCCAGGCTAGAAGCCATAGGCGTGCATGTAATCAATTTAAGCGCGGCCTCCCGTGTTCTCATTTATATTGATGGAGCCGACGAAGTCGAACCAAGGAACGCTGTGATCAAAGGGGGCGGCGGCGCCTTGACTCGCGAAAAGATAATTGCCGCTGCCAGTGATGAATTTGTCTGCATCATCGACGATGCCAAATGCGTTGAACGATTAGGTTCGTTTCCGCTCCCAGTGGAAGTAATACCCATGGCTCGAAGCTTCGTAGCCCGATCCTTGGTTGAACTCGGCGGTGATCCAATTTACCGAGAAGGCTTAATCACCGACAATGGCAACGTGATTCTCGATGTCCATGGGCTCGATATCGTTGATCCAGATACTGTAGAGAAAGCAATCAATAACATTGCAGGCGTAGTCACCAACGGGATTTTCGCGACCAATCGACCAGATACTCTATTGATCGGTTCTGCTGGAGGCGTAACTAGACGCTAAACAACTTTCCTGGATTCATAATCCCACTCGGATCAAATACCGCTTTCAGTTCGCGCATAAGATCAATTTCCGCGTTGGTTCTGCTGAACGGTAAAAATTCTCGTTTAAGTAATCCCACGCCATGTTCAGCAGAAATGCTTCCCCCACGTCGCTCAATCAGGTTGAAAAGTTCTGGATTAATTCGATGACAGCGCTCGAAAAAATCGTCGGCCGATAGGGACTCTGGCTTCAAGATATTTAGGTGGAGATTCCCATCACCAATATGGCCGTACCAACAAACGTCGAGATCAGGGTAGTGTTTGTTCACGATGCTATCGATATCGGAAAGAAAGCCGGGCACTTCCGATATCCGAACCGAGAGATCATTTTTGTAGGGTGTATCGCTTGCAATGCTCTCACTGATATTTTCCCGCAATGACCACAAAGCCGCCGCTTGGGCATCGGATTGACTTATCACACCCATCGATACCCAACCTCGATCTAGCGCTTCTTCGAAAGCACTCTCAGCCTCTTCATCCGCATCTGTATCGAATTCAACTAGGACGTAAAAGGCACACCGCTCTGAAAACGGCCGAGGTACACCCCCGCGTTTTGTCACTTTCTGTAACGCCAGTTCCGAAAAAAATTCAAACGCCGTCAGGGCAACGTGCTGTTGGAAACACTGAAGAAGATCGAGGACGTCTTCGAGCTGATTGATTCCTAGCACCATCACTCGTTGTGGCTTTGGGGCGGGTGCCAAGCGGATTTCTGCCTCAACGATGAACCCCAAGGTACCTTCGGATCCAATAAAGAGATGCCTGAGGTCGTAACCCGTCGCGTTCTTAACCAAACCGCGGTTGCAACGAATGATATCGCCCGTACCAGAAACTACGGTAAGTCCTGCAACCCAATCCCGGGTAAGGCCGTACCGGATGACTTTGATTCCCCCCGCGTTGGTAGCGATGTTTCCGCCAATTTGGCTTGAACCTGATGAGGAAAAATCGACAGGATAAAAGAGCCCCTGTTCTACCGCATATTCCTGCAGCTTTTGCGTGATAACTCCGGCCTGACAACGGACGATTCGATCTGTCAGGTTGAACCCGAGGATCTGATTCATTCGATCGAATGACACGACGACTTCGTTGTTTGAAGCGACCGCACCTCCTGAAAGTCCTGTACGACCCCCAGAAGGGACCAATTGGATTGCGTGCTCACGGGCAACTTTAACTAATGCCACAATTTCATTGACACTCTCTGGGAAAACCACTGCTTGTGGCGCGATGTCGAAATTCCGTGTCCAGTCGGTACCCCAATGCATGAGATCCGCACAGTCCGTTTTTACCCGGCCGGTCGAAAAAATCTTGTTTAGAACCTCAATGTTTTTCACGAAGAATCCTTAGCCGCGGCCCAGTACGAGTATCTTTCGGAAACGGTCAACTAGTCCTAACTTGCGAACCCGTTATCCCTATAACGCCTCTGCTCCGAGCGCGTTAAGCACCCTCCTCCAACACCTCCACCGCCGGAAGGCTTCGGCCCTCCAAGAATTCAAGAAAGGCGCCTCCCCCTGTGGATATGTACGAGATTTTATCCCCAATTTCATATTTTTCGATCGCCGCTATGGTGTCCCCACCCCCAGCAATCGAAAAGGCAGCCGATTGCGCGATCGCCTCGGCTACGAGTCGAGTGCCCTCGCCAAACTGATCGATCTCAAAAACCCCCACGGGTCCGTTCCAGATTACCGTTCCCGCGTTAAGAACTAACTCCGCCACCCGTCTGGCCGTCTCCGGACCAATGTCACCAATGACGTCGTTGTCGCCAATGTTATCCGTGAGACAAAGTCGCGCGGTCGCTGTATTTTTTAATTCCGCCCCTGTCATAACGTCTACATATTCTAGAATCGTGCTTCGGGAGACAATGGATTCGGCAACGTCGATGAGTTCGGGCTCCGCGAGGGATCGACCAATCGACTTCCCCGCTGCCAATAAAAAAGTGTTGGCAATTCCACCCCCGACCACGATCGTATCCGCAATATCAGCGAGACTGCTTAACGTGTTCAATTTAGTCGATACCTTGGACCCACCGACGATGGCAACTAACGGCCGTTGTGGATTTTCAAGCGCGCGAGCAAGCGCGTCGAGCTCGGAAGATAAAAGAGGACCCGCGCATGCCTCGTCCGCAAATGTGGCGACCGCATGGGTCGACGCCTGGACACGGTGAGCAGTTGCGAAAGCGTCCATAACGAAGATGTCGCATAACCGCGCGTATGCCCTCCCTAAATCGCGCCCGTTAGTCGCTTCCCCCTTTTCAAACCGAACATTTTCAAGCAGAACAACTCCGCCCGGTTCCACATCAACGCGCTGACGCCAGTCCGAAATCAGGTCTACTTGTATGTCCAGCATCGCACTTAATTCTTCTGCAACTGGCCGCAGACTTAACTTAGCGTCAAAAACCTCTTCCGCCGGTCGACCAAGGTGCGACATGATGATGACCGCCGCATTTTCGCGAATACAATGCTCAATCGTTGGTAACGCGGCACGGATACGCGCATTGCTAATCACCGTTCCATCTTTTATCGGTACGTTAAGATCTTCACGAATCAGAACCCGTTTCCCAGCTAAGGAAAAATCGCCGAGGCGCTTATATTTCATTAGCCAACCGTCTCGCGTGCCGCGGTAACGACGGCATCGGCGGTAATACCGAGAGCGTCCATCACGACGTCACCAGGTGCCGAAAGTCCAAATCGGTCCACTCCCACGATCCGACCATCAAAACCGACGAAGCGGTACCAGTAGTCTGGATGAGCAGCTTCAACTGCGACCCGTGCCCTGTGCTCCGGCGGCAACACTTCAGCTTGATACGACTCTGACTGCTGCAGGAAGTGATCGACACTGGGCATCGAAACGACGCGACAACCCAGGCCGTCTCCTTCAAGAACACCTACCGCTTCCATGGCAATCCCAACCTCAGAGCCCGTTGCGATTAGGATTACGTCCAGAGACTTCGATTCTTGCCGTAGTATGTATCCACCACACTCAATGGCATTAACGGTCGATTCGTCACGAACTTGGGCGTTGGTTTTTTGCCGGGTTAAAACTACCGCGGTTGGGCCATCCGCCCTGGCAAGCGCGTGCTTCCAGGCTACGCATGTCTCAACCGTGTCGCATGGCCGCCAGACCGACAAGTTGGGCGTCATCCGTAAATTGCTTAACTGCTCAACAGGCTGGTGAGTGGGTCCATCTTCGCCCAGACCTATCGAGTCGTGGGTGTAAACAAATATATTGCGTAAACGCATCAATGAAGCAAGTCGTACTGCGTTTCGAGCATATTCCATAAACACCAGAAATGTGCCCGTAAAAGGGATAAACCCTCCATGTAGAGCGATTCCGTTCGAAATCGCGGACATGCCGAACTCTCGCACTCCGTAATTGAGATAACGCCCTCCGTCCGCAAACCATCCAGCGCCGTCCCATTGGGTGTTATTCGACCCCGTTAAATCCGCAGAACCTCCGATCAATTCTGGAAGTTTAGGGCCCATCGCATCAAGACATAGCTTCGATGCTTTCCGAGTTTCGAGCGCCTTCGGATCTGCCTGGCTCTCAATAGCAAGCTTATCGAGGATCAGCGACCATCCATCGGGGAGGCTTCCCTCCATTCGTCGACTAAGTTCGTCAGCTAACGACGCATGCTTTCTTCGATACCGAGCAAAAAGCGTATTCCAAGTATCTTCATGCGAACTGCCCGTATCGCGCATATTCCATTCTTGATAAAGACGATCCGGTATTTCAAAGGGCTCATATTCCCATTGAAGTTGCTGGCGTGCACCTGCGATTTCATCGCGACCAAGGGGCGATCCATGTGCTGCCGCCGAACCGCTTTTTTCAGGTGCGCCGTAGCCAATCGTTGTCCGACAACAAATGAGGCATGGAACGTTGTTAATGTCCGTCGCCAACTCGCATGCCGCAATCACGGCTTCCGGATCATGCCCATCAACGTCACGAATGACATGCCAGCCATACGCTTCGAATCGCGCCGGGACGTCTTCGGTAAACCATCCTGCGGTATCACCGTCGATCGAAACGCCGTTGTTGTCGTATATAGCAACAAGCTTTCCCAAACCCAGAGTCCCCGCTAATGATGCCGCTTCATGGGAAATACCCTCCATGAGACAACCGTCACCAACGATCACCCATGTGCGATGGTCTACCACCTGAAAGCCGTCACGATTGTATTGTCGAGCAAGCATATGCTCAGCTAACGCCATTCCAACTGCATTGGCGAATCCTTGACCCAAAGGCCCCGTTGTCGCCTCTACGCCTGGACATTCTCCTCGTTCAGGATGCCCTGGTGTCATTGACCCTAGCTGTCTAAACGCTTTGATATCGTCTATAGAAACGTCGTAACCCGTTAAGTGCAAAACTGCATAAAGCAGCATGGATCCGTGCCCGTTGGACAGGACAAATCGGTCACGATTCCACCAGTTTGGGTTGGATGGGTTGTATCGAAGTACCTCGCGCCACAAAACTTCGGCGATATCTGCCAACCCCATGGGCGCTCCCGGGTGACCAGAACTGGCTTTTTCCACAGCATCCATGGCGAGCGCACGTATTGCATTCGCTCTTTCAAAACGGGAAGACATAATTTCGACACTTCGTGATAGGCGCTGCTATTGTCGGTCCAATGTAATGGGTCGTCTAGCGTTGAACGTTATACATATGAAATTGATGTCGGGCGCAAGCGACCGGCACTATGCTTTCGTACAATGCCGCCGATGAAAGAGGGAACGACTATGGCCGATTTTAGCGTTTTTACCTCGGAATCGGTGTCCGAGGGCCACCCTGACAAGATTGCCGATCAAATATCGGACGCCGTTCTGGATGCAATGCTTGAACAAGACAGCGAGTCGCGTGTCGCGTGCGAAACCCTTATTAAAACCGGCATCGTTGTCGTGGCGGGAGAAACTCGCTCAGCGGCAAACATTGACGTCGAGAAAATCGTCCGCAAAGTCATCACAGATATCGGCTACGTTGATCTTTCAACAGGTTTCGATCTTGAGTCCTGCGTGATCATGAATGCGCTTGGGATGCAATCAACAGACATCGCAATGGGCGTCGACGAAACCACCGGACACGAACAGGGAGCCGGCGATCAAGGGTTGATGTTCGGTTATGCGACGAGCGAAACCGACGTGCTGATGCCAGCCCCTATCACCTACGCGCATCGACTGGTCAAAAAACAGGCTGAAGTTCGTCGGAACTCTCTCAATTTTCTCCGCCCCGACGCCAAGAGTCAGCTCACGTTCCGCTATGAAAGCGGCGTGCCTGTAGCCATCGATGCGGTCGTTCTATCAACCCAACACAGTCCGGATGTCACCCAAAACAACCTGCACGAAGCGGTGATGGAAGAAATCATCAAACCTACTTTACCGGGTAACTGGATGACCCCGGATACCCGTGTGTATATCAATCCAACCGGTCAGTTTGTAATCGGAGGGCCACGAGGCGATTGCGGATTGACTGGTCGCAAAATTATCGTCGATACATATGGCGGCATGGCGCGCCATGGCGGTGGAGCCTTCTCCGGGAAGGATCCCTCGAAGGTTGACCGCTCGGCGGCCTACGCGAGTCGCTACGTTGCTAAGAACATTGTTGCGGCTGGACTCGCGGCACGTTGTGAAATTCAAGTCAGCTACGCTATTGGCGTCGCGGAACCGACCTCGATCAGCGTTGAAACGTTTGGTACTGGGACGGTCACAGACGACCAGATTGAACAGTTAATTCGCGCACACTTTGATCTCCGTCCGAGCGGGCTTATCGCGATGCTTGACCTCAAACGCCCAATCTACCAAAGCACTGCAGCATACGGGCACTTTGGGCGCACCGAAAGCGACTTCACCTGGGAAAGAACGGACCGCGCGGAAGCATTGGCAAACGCCTAAGACGTCACATGTCTCAACCGCAGATCAGTTACGAGTTCTTTCCGCCACACACAAAGGCCGGCAGAACTAAACTCGTCGAAACCGCCGAAGCGCTGTCTGTCCACAACCCCGCGTACTTTTCCGTGACCTACGGTGCGGGTGGCAGCACCCGCACTCGTACGTACGAAACCGTGGTCGCGCTCAAGGAGCATGGGATGACCACGGCTCCCCATTTGTCCTGGGGCGACGATTCGGAAAACACCATCATTTCATTGATCGAAAAGTATCGGGAACTTGGAGTTACTCGCGTGGTCGCACTGAGAGGAGACCCGCCTTCTGGCATTCCTTCAACGATCCAAATTCATCGTGCACACTCGCTGGTCGACCTGATCCGCCGGCATTTCGGGGAAACGTTTATCATCGAAGTCGCCGCCTACCCAGAAACGCACCCGGACGCACCATCACCCGAACACGATATCCGCTTCTTGCGTCAAAAAATTGACTCCGGCGCCAACGGTTGTATCACCCAGTATTTTTTTAATGCCGACAGTTATTTTTACTTCATCGACCGCTGCCGATCATACGGAATCGACACGCCCATCGTTCCAGGAATCATGCCGATTACGAATTACGAAGGCTTGGTTAAATTTTCTGACGGGTGCGGAGCAGAAATTCCCCGCTGGATTCGAACCCGCTTAGCACACTTGGCAGACAAACCCGAAGACTTGCTCGCGTTCGGCATTGAAGTCGTCACCAATTTGTGTGAACGCCTGCTGAACGGTGGGGCACCTGGCATTCATTTCTATACGCTCAACAAAGCACGGGCCAGCATTCAGATCGCGCGAAATTTGGGGTTGGATTGAAACGTCTCTACGTTGACCCCAAGAAAACATCGCTGAACCCTGGCTCGAATGTCACGCTGAGCCCAGAAAGTTCCAGCTATCTGGTACGCGTTCTGCGCTTGCACATCGGCGATTCACTACACTGTTTTGACGGGGTAGGACAAGAATACGAGGCCCGGTTGACTGTCGCGGATTCACGTTCGACCCTACTCCAACTGGGGAAATTGTCCCGCTCTATTCCCACGCCAACACCCCGTCTAGTTTTGTTGACCGCACTCGTCAAGCACCGCGTCGAAACTGTCGTTCAACAGGCAACTGAGCTCGGTGCTACTCATATCAACGTGATAATCGCCGATCGCACCCAAGCCCGGCTGCCCAAGCCCGAACGCCTTATCAAAGTAATACGTGACGCGGCTGAACAGTGCGGCAGGGTCTGGATACCGGAACTCAATATTGGCATAGGCCTTGAATCTGCAATCAGCCACTGCGACTGTGGACGAAAACTGATCGCAGTTCCCAAAACCGAAGTGACGGAATTTTCAAACGACTTAATGGATACGTGCGTCGCTATCGGGCCCGAAGGTGACTGGTCATCCAGTGAACTTCAATTGGCCCGCGACGCGGGGTTCGAACCGATTGGCCTCGGACCCATCATTCTGCGCAACCCGACAGCCGCCGCTGTCGCGTTATCGTTGATACGTCAAGGGTGGCAATGGCAGGTTCCTCAAGTGTGAAACACGTGTGGTAGGTAAAAAACTGAAATGTTCTCTACCCATCGTTATGCAGGGCACGAGTATCTGATCGTTGAGATATGCTGATCGACCGGACTATTTGCCATGTTTTCTATTGCCGCTAACGAGCGTTCTGCGTAATTTAACCCTCCTGAAACTTTCGGCTGGCCGACATGATTCACATCGCGTTTGTGATCGATCCCATTGAAACATTGAATCTCAAAAAAGATTCGACGTTATCAATGATCCGTGCCGCCCAAAGGCGTGAGTGGCGGATCAGTGTGCTTGAACAAAGTGGTCTGGCGTGGGATGGACAACGAGTCATCGCTCTAGCCCGCAGTTTGCACCTCGACAAAGGCTTTGCTGAGACACTAGACCCTGATCAAGCTTGCGCGGAATGGTTCCAATGCGGAGAAGAGGAAGCGCATGAACTCGGAGAGATCGACGTCGTCATGATGCGCAAGGACCCGCCGGTCGACATGGACTATATCAATTCGACTTACCTCCTGGAGCGCGGCCAATCTGAAGGCGCTTTGGTTGTCAATGACCCTCGTAGTCTTCGAGACTGTAATGAAAAATTCTTCGCTACAGCGTTCTCTGATTATCAACCCCCATCAGTGGTTTCGTGTCGCGAGGACCTGCTATTGGCATTCCATCGTGAACACGGTGACGTGATTTTTAAAAAACTCGACGGTATGGGGGGGATGAGCATCTTCCGTGCATCCGAAAACGACCCCAACGTTCGGGTTATCGTTGAAACGTTAACGAACAACGGCGTGCGCCAAATCATGGCGCAAAAATACATTCCAGAAATCGCGGTGGGAGATAAACGTATCCTCTTAATCGATGGCGAGCCTCTACCGTACGCACTCGCTCGCATCCCCGCGTCCGGCGAGAGCCGTGGAAATCTCGCGGCCGGCGGAACCGGCCTTGGGCAACCCTTGAGTCCCCGCGATAAAGAAATTGCGAAAGCACTTGGCCCCGAACTTCGCGCCCGTGGTCTAACGTTCGTAGGCATCGACGTTATCGGTGATTATCTCACCGAAGTGAATGTCACCTGCCCAACCTGCGTTCGAGAACTCGATGCCTTTTTTGGATTGGACGTCGCGTCAACACTTCTTGACGCGGTTGAACAAAAGTTAACCGAAGCTTCCTAGTGAAATCTCCCTCCCTTCAGCACCAACTGCTGCTCGCCATGCCCAATCAAACGGGAACCTACTTCGGTAATACCCTCACATACGTTTGCGATCATAACGAGCAGGGGGCGCTGGGCTTGATAATAAACAGGCCCTTGGACCTCGCTCTTACCGAACTGCTAATACAGTTTGAGTGCGCGACCAACGTCGACGCCAACTTGGTCGTCGTAGAGGGCGGACCGGTCCAGCGGGAACGCGGTTTTGTACTACACAGCGCAGACGTCCAAACAGATGCCAGTATGCCTATAGGAAACGATCTGTTATTAACAGCGTCACGTGACATTCTTGAAGTCATCGGCACCGGCGATGGCCCCAAGCATTTTATCGTGGCCCTCGGGTATGCCGGTTGGGGTGAGGGCCAGCTCGAAAAAGAATTAATGGATAACGCCTGGCTAACTGTACCGGCCACAGAAGAAATCCTCTTCGACACGCCCTTCCATAAACGTATTGATAGCGCAGCTAAATCCCTCGGCATTAACTTTCAGCTCATGTCACCGCATTTGGGCCATGCATAGTTTCCGTTATTCACAAAGGGCTATACCCTGATTTTGGCTATCCTTGCGTTTGATTATGGTAAGAGCTGGATCGGCATCGCCGTTGCCGAGCCACGTCACGGAACTGCTACTCCCCTCACCACAGCACCCGCAAAACGGGGGCAACCCAACTGGGCGACGATCGATCCGATTGTTGAGCAATGGGAACCAGCGACATTCGTGGTTGGTTTACCCCTCAACATGGATGATACCGAATCCGAAATGTCGGCCGAATCCAAGCGTTTCGGCAACGACCTTGGTAAACGGTACGGCATTCAAGTCCAATTTATCGATGAGCGGCTATCGTCGTTCGAGGCCGCCGATCGTATACGTGGGCGGAAGATCTCAAATCATGCCGTAGCCGCAACAATTATTGCCGAGACATGGTTAAACACGCAACAGGAAAACTAACCCGATTAAGCTATTTCGAAACGTGAGGTTTAAACTTCTCCCCAGTGTGTTTAGACCGGTCATAAAAGACCGAAAAAAATGATCCACAAGCAAATACAAACGGTTCGCTGTGCAATTGCGGTTGCTTGTAAACAAAGCGGTCGAGATACCGGTTCTGTAAAAGTGTTAGCCGTCTCGAAAACTCGAACCAGTGCGGAGATCCGCCTCGCACACGATTCGGGCGTAGATAACTTTGGTGAAAACTACGTGCAAGAAGCGGCCAAAAAGATGGGTGAATTAAAGGATCTTCGTCTCACGTGGCACTATATCGGCGCAATTCAATCTAACAAAACCAAGGACCTAGCTCGGTACTTTCACTGGGTCCACAGTATCGATAGGGCAAACGTCGCGTCCCGGCTAAACGATGCACGGGTCGAGTTTCATCCGAACGATCCCTTAAACGTATGTTTGCAAATCAACCTCGATGAGGAGGTCCAAAAATCGGGGGTCTCCGTCAGAGATTTAGAAGAGCTCCTACAACATACCCGACAACTACCGCATCTACGGGTTCGGGGTCTTATGACCATCCCGAGACCTCACACTGACGACAAGCTCATTCAAAAAGGATTTCGCCAGGCAGCAGAACTCTTCCACAAGTATCACATCATTGGCGACAATACTTGGGACACGCTTTCAATGGGCATGTCCAACGATTTCGCTATAGCGGTGGCGGAAGGCGCAACTACCGTCAGACTGGGTACGGCTCTCTTCGGACCACGAGGATCACCGCAATGAGCAACCGCATTGCTTTCATCGGTGGAGGCAACATGGCATACGCATTGGCCAACGGTCTACTAAGGACTGACAAAGCGCCAAACATCATCGTTGCCGATCCAATTGCTTCGCAACTCGACCGCTTCACGAACACCGAAATTCAAACCACTACAGATAATAAGTATGCTGTTAGCGGCGCAGATGTCATCGTATTGGCGGTCAAACCACAAATTATTCGATCAGTCGCGTTAGAAATCGCGCCACTAGTCACGGATGAGTTGGTATTGTCTATCGCAGCCGGTGTCCCGCTTAGCGCCCTTAACGCTTGGCTCGGTAAGACCGTGTCGATTGTGCGCTGCATGCCCAATACCCCGGCGTTAATTGGCGCTGGAATCACTGGTCTCGTACGAAACACCTCGACCACCCGGATCCAGGCGGAGTTGGCGTACCATATTCTCGAGTGTGCCGGTGACGTGTTGTGGTTTGAAGAAGACGCCGACTTGGATGCAGTGACCGCGATTTCCGGAAGTGGACCCGCCTATATCTTTTACTTGATCGAAGCCATGATTAAGGGAGCAATTGAACTCGGCATGACCCCAGAAATCGCGCGTAAACTAACCATAAACACTGCGTTAGGCGCGGCCACGATGGCAATAAACAGCGATGACGACCCGGAGATACTTAGACGGAGTGTGACATCACCGGGTGGAACCACCGAGCGGGCGGTTGCTATCTTCGACCGCGAAGACATGCAAGGGACCATCATTCGGGCCATCATCGAAGCTCGCGAACGTTCCATTGAGTTGTCCCAAGAGGTCCATGGCGATGCTTGAGCCAATTATGTTTCTCGTGCGATTGGTGTTGAGCGTTTTCGCCTTCCTTTTCTTGATGCGATTTGTTCTGCAGGTTGTACACGCCGATTTCTACAATCCGATCTCGAGCGCAATCGTGCGTTTTACGAATCCTGTATTGCGAGTTGTCCGACGAGTCGTACCAACGTATAGGAACTTCGATCTGGCGTCGTTTGGCGCCACTTTGATCGCGTACACACTTGCCGATCTCACCCGTATTCTTATGAGCGGGGCAAACATAGATTGGTGGGCATTGATCACTTTAGAGCTATACCAAACCCTCGATCTGCTTGTCTCAATCTTTCTCTTTGCGATTTTTATTTTGATTGCACTAAGTTGGCTCGTTCAGTTCGGCATCATCCATGGAACGCGATCCCCGGCAACCACGTTAATCAATCAAATTTGCGAACCGGTACTTCGCCCAGCAAGGAAGATGTTGCCGCCGATGGGCATGATAGACCTATCGCCAATGATCACCATTGTCGTTCTTTGGACAATCCAAAGATGGCTTCTACCTGGGTTACTCCTGTAATCGCTACCGTTCGTAGCGATTGGTGCTCGGCCAAGGGGTGCTTTAGACTCCGCGTCCGATTTTACGTATAGGTTCGTATTTTGTATGGCCGCAGATATACCCAGCAACTCCGTTGGGTTGGTCAAGCCTCTATCCCAGCGGTTCGACACGTCGATTATGCTGCAGTCCGGCGCAAAACTGCCTGGATTTGAACTCGTTTACGAGACCTATGGGAAGCTCAACGAAGAATGCAGCAATGCCGTTCTAGTTTGCCACGCGCTTTCCGGACACCATCACGCTGCGGGCTATCACTCACATGACGATACAAAACCAGGATGGTGGGACAACTGTATTGGTCCCGGCAAACCTATCGACACTAATTACTTTTACGTGTTGAGTCTGAACAATCTCGGTGGCTGCCATGGGACCACCGGGCCTACTTCTATTAATCCCGATACCGGCAACATCTACGGTCCAACCTTCCCGACTGTAACCGTTAAAGACTGGGTCGAGACCCAAAACATGCTCGCGCAGACGCTTGGGATCGTTAAGTTCGCCGCCGTCATCGGCGGAAGTCTCGGTGGCATGCAGGCGATGCAATGGGCCATCGATTACCCCGATCGAGTGGACCATGCATTGCTCATCGCGTGCACACCAAAACTATCGGCACAAAACATCGCCTTCAATGAGATTGCGCGGTTCGCGATCTCCAGCGATCCTGAATTTAACGGCGGACATTACCAAAGATCGGGAGTGAATCCCGAGAGAGGCCTGGGGCTAGCACGAATGGTCGGTCACGTTACCTACCTTTCCGATGACTCCATGGGCGACAAATTTGGTCGAGAGCTAAAGTCCGGCGATATCTCGCTCGGGCAGGACGTTGAATTCCAGGTAGAAAGCTATCTCCACTATCAGGGGGAAACATTCTCGAAATTGTTTGACGCTAATACATACATACTAATGACTCGAGCACTCGATTACTTCGATCCCGCGCATGAATTTAACGACGACCTTGTCACAGCCCTTGCAAATGCACGCGCGAAATTCTTTGTCGTTTCTTTTACCTCGGACTGGCGATTTGCACCGGAACGTTCCGATACGATTGTTGATGCGCTCATCGCGGCTGGCAAAGACGTAATAAGCACGACGATCGCATCGTCTTTCGGACACGACTCGTTTCTATTACCGATCCCTCGTTACTTCGGCGTTCTGCATGCTTACATGGACCGCATCGCGCGGGAACGTGGGCTATGAGAGAAGATCTACGGATTATTGCGGACCTGATCAAGCGAGATGCCCATGTACTCGATCTCGGTTGCGGAAGTGGCGATTTATTGGAGCATCTGACAAACACCAAGAATATTCTAGGTTACGGTATCGAAAACGATGCAGACGAGATCGCTACGTGTATCCAGCGTGGTGTCAATGTCATCGAACACGATCTGAATGACGGTCTGCAACGTTTTCCCGATAACAGCTTCGACATGGTCGTGATGACAGAAACGCTCCAAGCTGTCGATTCCCCCCACCAGTTGCTCGATGAAATGTTACGAATAGGCGAGGAATGCATCGTAACGTTCCCTAACTTCGGCTATTGGAGGCACCGTGTGCGAATGCTTACTAGTGGTAACGTGCCGGTAACCCAGCCAATACCTCATCGGTGGTTTGATACTCCAAATATTCGTCCCTGCACGTTTTTGGACTTCGAACAACTATGCACGCAGAAGCAACTGCGTATTGTCCAACGTTTAGTGTTTGATTCCTCGTACAGAGCAGGCCCGCTAATGAAGCAGTTCCCAAATCTCTTCGGTGCGACTGCGTTTTATCGCCTCGGCCGAGCGTTTTGAAAAGGCATAATTACGCCGTCCTTCTATATCTCGACGATACAACGTGGGTAGATCAAATTTAATCACGGCGTTAATTCGAGCAATTCTTGTATTCGCTCAATGTCACTGGAAAAAAATTAAGGTGGACCGATGCCTATTCCAAACGCCGTACTAGCGAGCAGTAACAAGCGCAAGCTCGACGAACTAAACATTTTGCTCGCGCCGGTCGGATTCGAGCTAGCACCACAAGCGTACTATAAGATAGATCCTGTCCTCGAAGATGGAGTTTCATTCATAGAAAACGCTCTGCTCAAAGCGCGACACGCAAGTCGGATTACGTCACTACCGGCGTTCGCGGATGATTCGGGGTTAGTGATCCCATCGCTGAACGGTGCTCCAGGTATTTATTCCGCGCGTTATGCTGGCAAGTCCGCGAGCGCAGAGGAGAACAATTCGAAGCTCTTAGAAGCCCTTCGTAACTCTGACAGTCGTCGTGCGTATTTTTTTTGTTCGCTCGTTTTTCTTATGCACGCCGAAGACCCAACACCGATCGTTGCTTGTGGCGAGTGGCATGGGAACATTGCAGCAAGGGCGATCGGAGATAAGGGTTTTGGTTATGACCCTCTTTTCGTGGCCAACGACTTCCAGGTAACCGCCTCGCAGATGGAGCCAGAATTGAAGAACCGCGTAAGCCATCGTGCGAAAGCCTCAAAAAGCCTTATTCGGTCAATTCAAGACCGTCAAGGACAGATGTAATGGGCCTTGGAATCTATACGCATTTTCCATGGTGTGTACGCAAATGCCCCTACTGCGATTTCAACTCCCATCCGCTCCATAGTGAATTGGATGAAACAGGCTACGTATCTCGCCTAATTGACGATCTTAATTCAGAAACGGACTCCACCGAACAGAGCATCAACACAATCTATCTAGGTGGCGGAACGCCAAGTTTATTTTCCGCTGATGCCCTAGCTCGATTTTTAGAAGCAGTTGATCGTAAACACGTTTCCGAAATTACCATGGAGGCTAATCCTGGAACGCTTGAGCACGAAGCTTTCGAAGCGTATTCGGACGCTGGAATAACTCGAATTTCCATTGGCGTGCAATCCTTCGATCCTGAACAGCTTATAAAAATCGGGCGGATTCATAGCGCCGATGATGCTTCAAGAGCCGTCGAAAACGCGCTGAACGCTGGATTTGAAAACGTAAATCTTGACCTCATGTTTGGACTGCCAGATCAAACTTTGGAAGGCGCAATGGACGATCTAGAACGTGCCATAAGTTTTGGAACTGACCACCTATCCTGGTACCAGCTAACTATCGAACCTCGAACCGAATTCCATCGCCGACCGCCTAAATTGGCGTCAGATGATCTCCGGGCTGAAATGAGTGATATCGGGAGACGATTATTAGAGGAAAACGGCTATTCTCAATACGAAGTCTCTGCTTTTGGACGTGACGGCTCTCGTTGTCGCCATAACCTGAATTACTGGCGCTTTGGAGACTATGTCGGGATCGGAGCTGGTGCCCACGGCAAGACCTGGCTAGACGGCAAAGTCGTCCGCACCATGAGGCCCCGCCAACCAAGGCTTTATCTCTCTGGTGCACCCGCTGAAATAGTCACGGTGGAACGCGACGAACTGCCTGTTGAATTCATGATGAATGCACTGCGACTAACTGAAGGTGTTGAAACGCCACTGTTTTCCCAAACAACCGGCCTTCCGTACGAAATCATTTCTGACGTTGTCGATCGACTTGTGTCGTGGGAACTTATGAAGCCGGGTCGGCTACAGGCGACGGATAGAGGTTATTCCCAACTAAACGCCGTAGTCGGTCAATTCCTCAACTGAAATCCGTTTATCTAGCATCCTTGGTCGGAACCCAATTCCCCAAAGGATCATTCAACTTTCGTGTAACAGAAGTCTTGAACTGGATGCCGTAAGCGTTGGGCGCGCTCCTCAAACCGGGTTTGGAGACGTAAAGGCCAGCGTTCTGAGATGCCCCCATCAAGCTGGGGATTGCCTTGCAAGGCTTCAACGATCGATTGGGCGTACGGCAACCAGTCTGTTGCGAGCCGCATGCGCCCACCCGAGTTAAGTTTCCTTGAAGCTAAAGTGCCAAACGCCGGGGTAATGAGACGCCGCTTGTGGTGACGCTTTTTCGGCCATGGATCGGGGAAGAAAACCATGATCAGCTCGATAGAATTGTCTTCAAGACTCTCTAAAACAGATAAGGCGTCAGCCTCAACGATGCGCACGTTCTTAATGTTTTGTTGTTCACATTGTAGAACCAGCGACCCAATTCCTGGGCGATATACATCCACTCCAATGCAATTCCAATCGGGATGACAGCCGGCAAAATGAACAAGTGCTTGCCCCATCCCAAAGCCAATTTCCAGAGCCGTGGGTGCTTGCCGCTTGAACACTGTCGTGGAGTCAACTGCAGGATCGATCACGAATGAATCTAGACGATCAAGAGCTTGCATTTGCGCTTTCGTCATACGTCCACGACGACGAATGAACGTCGACTTCGCGAAGATCAATTTTTTGTTTCCGCGGCAGGAGCAGCCAACCCGCTACGAGTAGCACTCCCCCCAGTGGAGTCAGCGTCCCAAGCCAAACCGGACCACCCCATGCGATCCCGTACAAACTGCCGCTAAACAATAGTATGCGTATAGAAAAAACATACCCGACCACCGATTAACGCGTTCTGGCACAACGGCAATGACAAAAATCGCGGCGGCATGAATCAGCTGGTACCTGACGCCAATCTCGAAGGCAGAGCTACCATTTTCGACGATATGCGACCCGATGGCTCCAGCGATAACGCCGCTCGCTCCCAACAATGTTGCAAGCCAAAGCAGCAAACCTGACACGCGATGTTAAGCTGTCTCCATACGCGTTTTAAGCTTCTTCATGGCGTTTTGTTCGAGCTGGCGTATCCGCTCAGCAGAAACACCGTAGTGTTTCGCCAGTTCTTGTAGAGTGGTTTTGTTTTCCGCGAGCCAGCGATTTTGAAGGATGTCCCGACTGCGATCGTCGAGCTGACCCATGGCTTCTAGTAGTTTCTCTTTAGACTGCTTCGCCCAATCTTCATCCGCCACCAGGTCTGCCGGATCTTGCCCTTCATCACTTAGAAAATGAGCAGGCGCGCCGAAGGTATTGTTGTAATCACCATCTTCAGTATCACCACCATCGAATCCGACATCGCGGGCGGCCAATCGTCCTTCCATCTGGGTTACGACCTTCGCCTCGACTCCAAGATCCTCTGCAATTGCACGGGTTTCTTCCGCTGTTAGCCAACCAAGCGACTTTTTACGACTTCTCAAATTAAAAAATAATCTGCGTTGTGCCTTGGTCGTCGCAACTTTAACGACCCGCCAATTGCGCAATACAAACTCGTGTATTTCCGCCTTGATCCAATGAACAGCAAAAGATACCAACCGTACTCCGAAGGATGGATCGAAGCGCTTCACAGCCTTCATGAGACCGACATTACCTTCCTGGATAAGATCACCGATCGGTAATCCATACCCCCGATATCCTTTGGCAAGGTGGACAACGAAACGGAGATGGCAAAGCACAAGCTCACGCGCTGCTTCGAGATCGTTGTCATCAAAAAAACGCTCCGCCAACTCCCTTTCCCGTTCAGGAGTCAGTATAGGTAGTGCATTGATCGTCTGGATATACGCGTCCAAATCCCGCCCTGGCGACACGCTCTCCAGCAACAAAACATCCGTGCTCAACTTGATACCTCTGGTAACAACAGAACCGCATTTTAGCACTCTCATCAGACGAGTGCTAATAGCCTCAACACCTTGATTAATCGATGTTTATTTCGCTAAGTCGTTGATTCGAGGCAACTATTCCTCCTAGTACACCTAGAATCACGCCAACAATGCCGAGGCCAAAGTAAAAAGTCGGTTCATCGCCCTGAAAGTCCACAATCTCACCATAGCTCGACAATAGGGTGCCGAGCGGGGCTTCAAGTAAGATAAGTATTGCCGACAAGACCATCGCCGCTACCAAAGCACCGCCAAGGCCGTAGATCGCGCCGAAGTATAGAAACGGTCTTTTGAGAAATGCATTAGTTGCTCCAACTAGCTTGAGTACCTTGATTTCTTCAAGGCGCATCTCAAGTGCGAGCCGAACCGAAGCCGCTGTAATCAAGATGGCACCGGCGCCAAACAATATAGTGAGCACCCATCCTAGTCGACTGATCAGCTCGTTAATCGCTTGTAAACGTTGAAGCCAGATCCTTTCAACGACGATTTCCTCGACAGCAGGTACCTCCTCGAATTGCGACGCGATTTCACTAAGACGCTCAAGAGATAGCTGATCGTCGACTGTGACCCGCGCGGATGCCGGTAAAGGATTGGTATCGAGAAGCGTTATCGCATCCGTGATCTCGGTATAGGAACTAAATTCGTGTAGGGCTTCCTCGGGGGTAACGGTTTTAACCGCAGAGATTTCGCTTTGGCTAAGCATTCGTTGAACCACTTCGTTCACCTCATTCAACGACGCACTAACCTTGAAGTAGACGGTGAAGCTATTGCGGCTATCCCACTGCCTCAAAATCACCTCAATATTGCTTTCGATCAAGTACAAGCCCGCCGGAAGTGCCACTGCAATACCGATCAAAAGCCAAACCAATAAGCTTGTGCCGAATCGATGGCTCGTGTAGCGAATACTGTCCCGAATTACCCTTAAGTGATCGTGAAACGTCGCCATAACGGGCCGCTTGGATCTAGGCCATGGTTCGTTAAACACGGTCATCCTTCAATTTGTCCAAGTTTCTCGTGTCATCGTCGCTGATCACACCACCCCGAGCCAATTCAACAATTCGAATGCCCATCGCATCTATCAATTCCCGATCATGGCTCGCGACGATGACCGTTGTTCCGACCTGATTGAACTGTTCGAACAAGGCCATGATATCGCGCGATAAGTCCGGATCGAGATTGCCCGTTGGCTCGTCGGCTAGCAGTACTTTAGGCCTGTTGACGACAGCTCTAGCAATGCCCACTCGTTGCTGTTCGCCAGCCGAGAGGGCACGTGCCCTAAACTGTTCTTTTTCGAGCAAGCCTACCCGTGACAGCGCCGCTCGAACCCTTCTCGCAATATTCCGCTCTTGCATACCCGCGACTCTTAGGGGGAGCGCTACATTTTCGTAAACGCTCCTCTCCGAAAGTAGGTGATGATCCTGGAATACAGCCCCAAGATTCTGACGGTACGAGGGGATTTTGCTATTTGGTAATCTAACGATGTTGACGTCGTTTACTAAAATTTGGCCGCGTGTGGGACTTTCTATCCGAAGCAGTAGACGAAGAAAGGTGCTTTTCCCCGCACCCGAATGTCCGGTCAAAAACGTCATGGTTCCTTCCGGAAAAATTACCGACACATCCTTTAACGCTTCGCCGCCGCCGTCAAATCGTTTGGTGACCCTCTGAAATTCAATCTTACTCACGGGGCGAGTAGTGCTTCGACAAACGCGTCTGGGTCAAACGGCTCCAAATCGTCCACCGACTCACCGAGACCAATGAAGTAGACAGGGGTGCACTCACGAGAGGCTTGTGTGTGTGCTAGCGAGAACAGCACGCCACCCTTGGCCGAGCCATCTAGTTTAGCCACGACAAGGCCAGACACTCCAATCGCCTCATCAAAATCGTGGAATTGAGAAATGGCATCTTGTCCAACGTTCGCGTCAATCACCAATAGGCATTCGTGCGGCGCAGTTTCGTCCATGCGAGCAATGACGCGTTTTATTTTTGATAACTCGTCCATGAGCCCTTGCTTTGCTTGCAATCGTCCAGCCGTATCCGCCAATACGATATCGATGCCCCGGCGTCTGGCCGTTTGAATTGCGTCGTAAATAACAGACGCGCTGTCAGCGCCACGATGTTGGGACACGACCGGAACGTTGTTTGCCGCACCCCATGCCTGGATCTGCTCGGTCGCGGCAGCTCGGAAGGTGTCCCCAGCTGCAAGCAGAGTGGAAAAGCCAGCGGCTTCCAAGTATTTTGATAGCTTGCCAATGGTCGTCGTCTTTCCGACTCCATTTACCCCGATGAGGAGAACCACGAAAGGCCTTGCTGAACCGATTTGGAACGGTTTTTCCAACGGGCGCGCCATCTCGGTTAATTCGATACGTAGCGCCTGGTAAAGCGCCTTCGTATCGGAAAGCTCGTTGCGTGATACGCGCCGCGTGAGGGCCGCAATAATTTTTTCGGTGGCAGCAATGCCGACGTCGGTAGTCAGCAAGCTTGTTTCGATGTCTAGCAGGGTGTCCTCATCGATCACTTTTTCACCCAGAACAATATTCCCAATACCCCGAGAAAACTTTAATCGGGTTTTACCGAGCGATCGATTAAAACGTCCTATTAACCCCTCGTTTTTTACGCCTTCTTCTCCCACTATCCCTTTGTGCCATCAAATAAACGACAGACCGTCCGCATTATCGGCGGTAAGTGGAAGCGGCGAAAGCTCGTTATCACGAACGTTGAGGGCTTACGCCCAACCCTCGATCGGGTAAGGGAATCGTTATTTAACTGGATTAACCACGAACTTTTGGGTGCGCGAGTTCTGGACTTATACGCCGGCACCGGTGCGCTGGGATTTGAAGCCCTATCCCGCGGTGCTGCACACGCGACATTCATCGACTCTAATGTTCGGGTTACCGCAGAACTAGAAAAGGCGGCGGCAGAACTCGGAGCATCGGCAACGATTGTGCGCGGCGACGCCATTAGTTGGCTTGAGCGTCAATCAGACAACTGGGATATCGTTTTCCTGGATTCCCCGTTCGAAAACAAACAACATCAGAAGACGCTGGATCTACTCAGCCATCATCTTGTAGCGGACGGCCTTGTTTACCTAGAAAGACCGCGCCAAGTGGAATTCGCCCATCCCAAATACAAAGTATGGAAAAAAGCAGTCGCCGGTGAAGTAAGTTTCGCGCTGTTGCATCTTCGAACCTTGCGTTTGTGACCAATTTGGTGTTGGGCTAGTATCGCCGCGAATATTGGAGTCCAAGCGTGTCGTCAGTAGTTTACCCAGGAAGCTTCAACCCAATCACCCACGGCCATACCAACATTGTCGAGCGGGCGTTAAGCCTTTTTGACCATGTCGTGGTCGCGATAGGAACATCGGTCGATAAAGACCCGGCTACATACTTTGCCGATCGACTGGAACTCTGCCGCAAAGCACTTGCTTATCTTGAGGATCAGGTATCGGTCGAAGGTTTTAACGGCTTACTGGTCGATTATGTGCGTTCAAAGAATACGCGTTTCGTATTGAGAGGACTTCGCACATTGACCGATTACGACTACGAGTACCAGATGCTATCGATGAATCAATCTTTGGATCAGGATATCGAGTATGTTCTTTTACCCACCGCTCACAAGTGGTCTTTCCTGTCCTCGTCTCGGGTTCGCGAGATCGCGACATTAGGTGGTGACATATCTAACTTCGTTCACCCCGCCATCGTGGACTATTACAAAGAACAGGGCGCATCTTGAAATAAACTGCTTCCACCTGACCAGTTACATCACAAACGAAGTTGGCCAGTTGCACTCTTGTCCGCGACCACGCTCAGCGCTGGCAAGACGGACAATACACAGTAGCTCGCTGTCCTAGCCGAATCCCCTTCAGTAACGTCTCGCACTGTAAGCATCTTTTGCCGTCACGCCCGTAGACGAATAATTCCTGTATAAAGTATCCAGGCTTCCCGTCGCTCCCAACGTAATCCCTCAAAGTCGTTCCTCCCATTGCAATAGCTTCCTCTAACGTGCTTCGTATGGCGCTTTCGAGTTCTACATAACGAGCCTTTGAAATGCGGCCAGCTGCGTTACCGGGACGAATTCCCGCGCGAAAGAGCGCCTCATTCGCGTATATATTTCCTACCCCGACCACAATCTGCGCGCTCATGATGAATGTTTTCACGGCCTGTCGACGGTGCCGAGAAACGCGGTGTAAGTAATCACCGCTAAAATCGGCACCCAGAGGTTCCGGCCCTAGGTTCTTTAACAACCAGTGCGATTCCACCGGGTCAGTAGAGAAGTGAATACTTCCGAATCTTCGGGGATCGCTGAGGCGCAATACTTGATCGTCCTCGAAATGAAAGTCTACATGATCATGCTTCCCCGCTGGCATGTTTGCTGAAACAACGCACAACCGCCCCGACATTCCTAAATGTATGAGCACCGTCACGCGGGAGAATCGAAAGATTAGATACTTTGCCCGTCGATCAAGCCGGATAAGTCGTAATCCCGAAAGCCCGTCCGGAACGACTACGGGCCACCGAAGCCTCGAATCCCGAACGACCACCTCAAGCAGGCGGCGACCTTCTAATACCCGGGCAACACCCCGTCGGGTTGTTTCAACTTCAGGAAGTTCCGGCAGCTACTTGATCTTCTCTTCCCGATAGATCACGTGCCTACGTACTACCGGGTCATACTTTTTGAGTTCGAGCTTGTCAGGGCTGAGGCGCTTGTTTTTCGTCGTGGTGTAATAGTGTCCCGTACCCGCGCTGGATACTAACTTAATTTTATCGCGCATCAGACCCTCTCCCCCCGCTTACGCATATCAGCAAGAACCTCTTCAATGCCCTTTTTATCGATGATACGCATCCCGGCAGTCGACACGCGTAGCCGCACAAACCGCTTTTCGCTCTCCACCCAGAATCGGTGATTCTGAATATTCGGGAGAAATCGTCGCCGCGTCTTATTATTTGCATGCGAAACATGATTGCCACTCATCGGCCGCTTGCCGGTAACTTGACACACTTGAGACATGAGAGGTGCCGAAATAAGGTGGGCCTTTATACCAAAGCACTCGCCCCAAACCAAGTCAGAAGCCCCCAGTAAGGCGGGTCCCTGGTAACGGTGTCAGTCAAATAACCCTCCTTTCGCAACCGATCGTCGGCTCAAAAAGGCTCTTGTGCCCCGTAAGCCCCGACACACGAGGGAGTCAACGCCCCGTATACGACGTGCTATTCTCGCGCCCCCCTGATTTTCACCGTTATGAATAATGCAAGGGAAACGCATCGTACTTGGCATTAGCGGCGGTATCGCCGCATACAAGACCCCCGCACTTGTGCGTCAGCTCGTCGCTATCGGAATGGACGTCATACCCGTGATGACCAAATCTGCGCATCAGTTCGTTACAGCCACTGTACTGACCACGCTCTCCGGACACCGCGTTCGCGACGATTTATGGGATTTAGAAGCCGAGCGCTCAATGGGACACATCGAACTTGCTCGCTGGGCCGATACATTACTTATAGCACCCGCAACCGCAGACCTACTCGGGCGTTTGGCCAGCGGTCTCGGCAACGATCTACTCACCACCCTTTACCTAGCGACGACGGCTCGAACAGTCGTCGCGCCAGCAATGAACGTAGAAATGTGGAATCACTCTGCGACGAAAAGAAATATTGAAGTGCTCGAATCTGACGGCGTGAGCATTATTGGACCCGATTACGGAGACCAAGCCTGTGGGGAAACCGGGCCAGGAAGAATGGTCGAGCCAGAAGATATTATCTCGCAGTTGCATAGCACGACCGACCCTATCCATGGGTCCATGGCTGGGCTTAGGGTTCTGGTTACCGCAGGACCTACAAGGGAGTCGATCGATCCCGTCCGCTACATAACGAACGCAAGCTCTGGAAAACAGGGCTACGCGATCGCAGAGGCTGCGAGAGATGCAGGTGCAATCGTCAGCTTAGTGAGTGGTCCTGTCGCTCTACCTCCACCAGAGGGAGTCGAGCAAATAAATGTCACTTCTGCTGCAGAGATGAAGTCCGCGGTATTAGATATAGCGACCGATGTGGACATCATGTTTGGTGTAGCCGCAGTCGCTGACTATCGACCTTCCCATTCAGAACCCCACAAAATAAAAAAAACACTACAAAATGGCAGGTCGATGTCGATCGAACTCGTCGAAAACGATGATGTACTTGCAAGTGTTGCCGCGTTGCCGGATCCCCCCTACCTGGTCGGATTCGCAGCCGAAACGCAAAACCCCATAAGAAACGCAGTTCAAAAACGCGAGCGAAAGCGCCTTGACGCGATTGTCGTTAACGACGTGTCCAATAACTCCATTGGATTCGAAAGTGACGAAAACGAAGTTACCCTTTTGCATGCGGATGATGAGACCACCTTTCACAAGTCACCTAAAGCTGAGATAGCGAGTAAGTTAGTGGCTGCGATCTCTACCCTATATGCGAGCAAGAGGACCTAGCGTTGAAACTTATGAAACGAGTAGTATGCGCGCGCTTTTGAGTTAGCTCGTGCCGGTTCACAGGAACTTCGGCGCAGACTCCAGTACTCTTTACACGGACACGAAGCAAACATTGGCAAGCCCAGCCGTACAATCAAAGACCCAACTCGATCCCGATATATTTCGGGCTTATGACATTCGTGGGGTAGTGGAAACTAGCCTGACGCCAACCGCCGTATATTGGATTGGACGGGCGTTCGCTGCCGAAGCCTTGTCCCAAGGTCAACGTAGTGCAGTGGTTGCCGGGGATGGCCGCAATTCGACCCCATCGTTATGCCGATCCCTAGCAAAGGGACTCAACGAAGGCGGTATCAATGTAATTGATATTGGGATGGTGCCAACCCCATTGCTGTATTACGCAACGCACCGGATTGATGAACCTGAACTCGCAGGAACACAATCGCCAGTCGGGACAGGAATCATGATCACAGGTTCGCATAATCCGCCGGAGTACAACGGTCTGAAGATGATGATTGGAGGCACAACCCTTGCTGGAGAGGCGATCCAGCGATTGCGCCAGAGAGTTGCGGATAAGAACCTCTCCGATGGTGTAGGGAACTATCGCGAAACAAAAATCATCGAGGAATATGTTTCAGCAGTACGTGACGACATTCGATTGTGCCGGTCGCTAAAAGTGGTCGTAGATTGCGGCAACGGTGTTGCCGGTATAGTCGCACCAGACCTTCTTACGATACTCGGGTGCGACGTTGTTCCACTTTATGCAGATGTAGATGGGAACTTCCCAAACCACCACCCCGATCCTGCCGAACCCGCGAATCTGTTGGACCTCATATCCGCCGTCGATGAGCAGGGCGCGGATTTGGGTATCGCCTTCGATGGAGACGGAGATCGTCTAGGCCTTGTTAGTAATACCGGCACTATCATCTGGCCTGATCGCATTCTGATGCTTTTCGCCCGCGATATTCTCAGTCGCAACCGCGGTGCCGAAATCGTTTTCGATGTCAAATGCAGTAATCGCCTGACGTCGCTCATTACTGATCTCGGCGGCAGCGCTTTAATGTGGAAAACCGGTCACTCCCACATCAAAGCTAAGCTCAAAGAAACCGGGGCCCTTTTAGGTGGAGAGTTCAGCGGACATTTTTGCTTCGTCGAACGTTGGTTTGGTTTTGACGACGCGCTGTACAGCGCAGCACGTCTCCTCGAATTGTTAAGCGCAGAAACGCGAACCGTTGAGGACATTTTTCTGGACTTTCCCCCCGCCGTTTCTACGCCTGAGCTTAAGATCCCAACCACGGAAAAGAAAAAATTCGACGTTATTCAAGCGCTCTCCCGAAGCCGCTACTTCGATGGCGGAGAAATTGCGACTATCGACGGTATCCGCGTGGATTACGACGAAGGCTGGGGGTTGATTCGTGCATCCAACACGAGTCCCGTACTTAGCCTACGTTTTGAAGCCGAAAGTACCGAGGCGTTGGTCCGTATCAAGAACACATTCCAAACCGCAATCACCCATATCGACCCTGAGCTAACGATCCCATGAATGAGTATGAAGAAACTGCCCGGGTTCTCGTCGAGGCTCTGCCATACATCCAACGGTTCCACCGCTCGACCATTGTCATCAAGTACGGTGGAAATGCCATGGCGGACGACGACCTCAAGCGGGCCTTTGCTCGAGACGTAATCTTGCTGAAAGTGGTCGGGATGAATCCGATCGTCGTCCATGGTGGCGGGCCACAAATTGAAGAACTGCTTAGCCGATTAAATATTGACACGCGATTCGTTGCGGGCATGCGTATAACCGACCGAGAGACTATGGATGTCGTGCAAATGGTGCTCGGGGGTTTGGTCAATACAGAGATTGTTTCCCTGATAAACGAGAATGGTGGAATGGCTGTTGGTGTCACTGGAAAAGACGGCGATCTGATTCGCGCTCGACGAATGGAATTGACCATCACGAACGAAGACTCTGGAGGTGAGGAAATTGTCGAAATTGGACAAGTCGGTGAGGTTGAACGCATCAATCACGCGGTCCTTGAATCTCTAATCGATGGCGATTTCATTCCGGTGATAGCGCCGATAGGCGTTGGGCCAAACGGCGAAAGCCTTAACATTAACGCGGACCTCGTCGCCAGCAGCATTGCGCAACACATCGTCGCAGAGAAACTTGTGCTCATTACAAATACGCCCGGTATTCTCGACAGAGACAACAACACGATCACTTACCTCAGTCGTGAAAAAGCTGCGGAATTGATTAACGGGGGTGTAATCGACGGCGGGATGTTGCCGAAGGCCCGCTGTGCTCTCGATGCAGTAGAAGGAGGTGTCCAAAGCGCACATATCATTGATGGTCGGGTCCCCCATGCCCTGCTATTAGAGGTCCTAACCGATGGTGGCGTTGGTACTCTGATTGGTGAACGTGCCAACTAATGTGGCGCGTGTTAATCGCAAAACACAGACCCTTGAAGCATTCGCGCGCATGTTAGAACTGCATCCGGGATTGCATATCACCACCGCTGAGTTAGCACGAGAAGTGGGAGTATCTGAAGCAGCCCTTGACTGACACTTTCGTAGCACAGCTACAATATTGGACAGCTTGATTGGTATTGTCGAAAGCACAGAGGGCCTTCGTTTAACGCCTACTCAGAAACTTGGCAGTGTGCTCGCTGATAATCTGTCAGTTCCGCTAGGGTCTCTCGGTACTCTGAATCGCTCTTGATACATCGAACAACGTCGTCCAGACCAGCAATACTTTCGACGGGAACCGATAGCTCACTCGAAATATTTTCCAATGCCGTAACGGACCTCTCCTCAACGTACTCCTGTCGATCGAGCGCGACGAGGACCGCAACAAGGTCACCGCCAGCTTCCCGCACTAAGCTAGCCGACTCCATCACAGCTGTCCCCGCTGTTAACACATCGTCGACGATCACGACCTTGCGTTCTGCCAGAGGCATGCCAATCAAAACACCTCCCTCCCCGTGTTCTTTCGGCTCTTTGCGGTTGTACGCGACGCCTACTGGATACCCAGATTCAGCCAAGGCTATGGAAGTCGATACTGCAATCGGAATGCCTTTGTATGCCGGACCGAAAACGACGTTAAAGTCATATTCCAGAAACCGCAATCGTTCGGCGTACGCACTCCCCAAACGCCGTAGCCCGTCGCTGCGGTCGATGGCTCCAAGATTGAAAAAGTACGGGCTTTGACGGCCGGATTTAAGCGTAAATTGGCCAAACTTGAGCACTTGTTGCGAGATCATATCGCGAACGAAATCGTTCACGCGCGCTTCCATCAAGATGCAAGCCCCAATGCTCGTCGCTGTTCTCTAAACAGTGCGGTTATACCAGCTTTCGCCAAAGTGAGCATCGCATCAAGTGTGTCATTCCCGAACGGGGCTGCTTCCGCAGTACCTTGAATCTCGATAAATCCGCCGCTTTCAACCATGACTACATTCATGTCCGTATCCGCGTTCGAATCTTCCGGGTAGTCCAAATCCAATATTGGAACACCGTTGAACACCCCCACTGATATCGACCCCACCAGGCCGATGAATGCTTCTGGTGCGACCTGGAGAACGGCATCGGCAAGCGCGACGGAGCCCCCCGTTATAGACGCCGTGCGCGTTCCTCCGTCGGCTTGTATCACATCGCAATCTATCCTGATCGTCCGTTCCCCCAGCTTATCCAAATCGACTACGGCTCTTAAAGACCTACCAATGAGTCGCTGTATTTCGACGGTACGACCGCTCTGTTTACCTCGCGCCGCCTCTCGATCTGCTCGGCTATGAGTTGCGCCCGGCAACATCCCATATTCAGCGGTAACCCATCCACGACCCTGTCCTCGCATGAATCCGGGAACTCGTTCTTCGACGCTCGCAGTGCAAATTACTTTCGTGTCACCAAATTCGATTAGCACCGACGCTGCTGCATGCTTAGTAAAGTTGCGAGTAATTTGCACCGCCCGCAGCTCATCTGACGCTCGGCCACTCGGCCTTTCCATCATTCCCTCAATTCGTACTGGATGTTGAAATCCAACGCATCATAACAAGTTAGAATGCTCCGATGACCTCGCGCGCCACAGGTTTCGCTCCGCCAACGCAAACACAACTTATTTTTAAACGCGCGGTTACATGAGCTCAAAGTCACAATGTCCAGGACGACTATTCGTCATTTCCGCGCCATCTGGGGCCGGGAAAACAAGTCTAGTAAACGCGCTTCTCACAGCCGATCAGAGACTCGTTGCCTCGGTTTCTCACACCACGCGACCCAAACGTCACGGTGAACAAGAGGGCAGGCACTACTACTTCATTGATCGAGCCGATTTCGTTGCCATGCAATCTAAATCAGCGTTTCTCGAACACGCTAGCGTCTTCGGGCATCTCTATGGAACCACACTAGAGAGTGTTGAAATACACTTATCCAAAGGCTTGGACGTCATCCTCGAAATCGACTGGCAGGGGGCAAGAAAGGTCCGCGAAAAGGCGCCTGCTACGACTAGCATTTTTGTTCTACCGCCCTCTCGAAATGCCCTCGTTGAACGTCTGCGAAGCCGCGGAGAAGACAGTCCCGAGGAAATCCAACGACGTACCAATCTAGCGGTTGAGGAAATATCCCATTTCGACGAATTCGACCACATTCTTGTCAATGACGATTTTGACGAGGCCCTCGTGGACCTCACAAACATCGTTAGTTCAGTGAGGAGCGGTAAGCTTATTCCGAAAAGAAACTTATCGAGTTTCGCCGCCAGCCTCTTGTCGGACAAATCCTGATTCGAGTAAACTCGCGCGTCCGCAAAACGCCGAGCATTTCATGGCCAGAGTAACTGTTGAAGATTGCCTCGAACATGTAGAGAACCGATTCGCATTGGTCATGGTTGCGACGCGTCGCGCCCGACAGATGACCCAATTTCGAGCGGATCCACTCGTGGACCCGGAAGGAGACAAGCCCACGGTCATCGCGTTGAGGGAAATTGCTGCGGGTCTGATTACCGACGAAGTGCTTGACGCCGCTGAAGTGAGGCCGGACGATTCCGAAATGGAATCGGCTTTCGGCTTTGGAGATGATCGAGAAAACAACTTCTGAGTCCTACTTTCAGGCTCAACTTGCAGCGCGAGCATCGAGCGATGAAATCGCTGCCCCCACTAACGCCAAGACCCTTACAAAAACCTTATCGTATCTGAGCAGGCGCGAACTGAGGCGCGTTCGGCGCGCCTATCAATTTGCAGAGGATGCGCACGAAGGTCAGCGACGATTATCTGGCCACCCATACATTACGCACCCACTGGCTGTCGCAGGAGTCCTAGCCGACATGCACATGGATCATCAGTCCATTATGGCCGCGTTATTGCACGACGTCCTTGAAGATACAGGGGTCAATAAAGAAGCTCTCATCGCATCATTCGGGGAAGAAGTTGCAAATATTGTCGACGGCGTGTCCAAACTCGCCACGATCTATAAGACATCGGCTGAAGAACAGGCGGATAATTTTCAGAAGATGGCGATGGCAACAACGCAGGATTTGCGAGTAATTCTCGTCAAATTGGCGGACCGGTTACACAACATGCGCACCATCGGCGCGCTTGACCGAGGCAAGCGTCGACGGATTGCCCGCGAGACGCTCGACTTCTACGCCCCCATAGCTAACCGTCTAGGCATGAATAACGTCAAGATTGAACTTGAAGAACTAGGCTTCGAAACCTTCTACCCCCTGCGTGCCGGTTTGATTGGCCGTGCAGTAACCGCTGCACGCGGCAATCGAAAAGCACTGATGGAAGAAATCCGAATGTCGATCCTAGCGGCTCTCAAACGTGAGGGAATTGATGCAACGGTGGTAGGTCGCGAAAAACACCTTTACTCGATCTATACAAAGATGAAGGCCCAGAGAAAGTCGTTCGTCGACATTATGGATGTCTTTGGTTTCCGAGTCGTGGTCGACCAAGTGGACGTCTGCTACCGCGCCTTGGGATCAGTTCATAATCTATACAAACCGAGATCCGGAAGGTTCAAGGACTTTATCGCCATTCCGAAAGCCAACGGATATCAGTCGCTACACACCACCTTGTTCGGAATGCACGGCGTGCCTATCGAGGTGCAAATACGCACTCGTCAAATGGACTCAATTGCCGACAACGGCATTGCAGGGCATTGGCTGTACAAATCCAAAACTGCATCGTTTAAGCGTAGCGATGCGCGGACGCGCGAATGGGTCAACAGCATCCTCGATCTGCAACAAAAAGCTGGCAGCTCTCAAGAATTTATTGAGCACCTGAAGATTGATCTGTTTCCCGACGAACTTTACGTCTTTACGCCACGCGGCGATATTCTCGAGTTACCAAGGGGTAGCTGTCCGATCGATTTCGCATACAACATCCATACGGATATCGGTAATCACACAGTCGCCTGTCGAGTCGACAGAGCCCTGGCGCCATTATCAAAACAATTGGAATCGGGTCAGACCGTCGAAGTAATCACCGCCTCCGACGCCCACCCCAGTCCAGACTGGCTCACTTTCGCCGTATCCGGTCGGGCGCGGTCTGGAATACGTATGGCACTGAAAGTGCAACAGCGTTCAGAGTCGATACGTTTCGGTCGACGTCTACTCGACAGGACGCTCGCTAATGCAAACACCTCGATTAACGATCTAGACTTTAGGCGACTACGAAAAGTCTTTAAGGAATTTAATGTTCGAAAGTTGGACGACCTACTTGCCGACATCGGCATCGGCAACCTTATGGCATACGTAGTTGCCCAACGGTTACTTTCGATAGAAAACCCCGCGTATGAAGCGGTCGATTTACACGAAGGTGGGCCCGTAGCCATTAGGGGCGGCGAGGGTCTCGTGATCAATTACGGTCGTTGTTGTGGGCCCGTACCAGGTGATCCTGTCGTCGGTCACATGACGCCAGGAAAAGGATTTGTTGTGCATCTGGAAACATGCAATAACGTTACCGAGGTGCGGCGGCGCGCGCCGCGGGACATAATTCCCGCGCGCTGGAGCGAGACTCAGGGAGAATTTGAAACGACACTCAGGCTCACCGTTAAACGCCGAAAAGGTGTCGTCGCAGAACTTGCAACTTCCGTCAATACGGTCGACGCTGGAATAAACAATATTAGGGTTGATGAACGTTCGTCGGATCTCTCTACCGTGGCCGTCGAGATTTCAGTTCGCGACCGCGATCACCTAAAACGCACGATGCAACGCCTACGCAACATAACGCCCGTACAGAGCGTGGAACGAGCCGTTAGCTAGTGCCCCGTATCGATATATCCACTGAGGCCGCCCCTGCCGCCATTGGCGCTTATTCGCAGGCGATCAAGACGGGCGAAACCGTTTACCTTTCAGGCCAGATTGGTCTTGACCCGTCCACCATGAAACTGGTCGCAGATACTTTCGAATCAGAGATCCGACAGGTATTCCACAATCTTGAGTCAGTGTGTCACGCGAGTGGCGGCTCGCTGAGCGACATCGTCAAAACGATCGTCTATCTAACCGATCTGGGTCTATTTGACAAAGTAAATGAGGTCTTCGCGGATCAATTTCGGCCACCCTTTCCCGCTCGCTCGGTAGTGGAAGTTAACGATTTACCCCGCCGGGCGCGCGTGGAAATCGAGGCCATATTATTGATTCCAAGGGAATCCAACTGAGCGACGAATCTGTTACTGCACTTAAGGGCATTGGCCCTTCGGCCGCCGACAAGTTGTTGCGCATGGGAATTCGTAACCAGCTCGACTTGTTATTGCACCTCCCAATTCGTTACCAAGACCGTACCGAAATCACCCCCCTGGATCAGCTGAAAGCGGGAGATGAATGCTACGTCTGCGGTGAAGTAGTGAAGGTTAATATAGGCTACGGTCGGCGCCGAAGTCTGATCGTCACGCTGGAAGATAGCCATGCATTCCTAAGCATGCGCCTCTTTCACTTTAGCCCACATCAACGCGAAGCACTCCGTCCGGGTGTTTGGCTACGCTTGTTCGGTGAAGCCAGGCTTAGTCGATCCGGGCTTGAAATGGTCCATCCTGAATATCGGGTTTTCAGCTCAGAGCCAGGGCCTATCGAGCCGGAATTAAAGCCCGTTTACCGCGTCACCGCGGGTATAACAAACGCTAGGGTTGCCGGGTGGATTCTGCAAGTTCTTGAGCATCCTCCCGACCTTCATCGATACCAGACGATGGGCTTTACCCTTGAAGACGCATTGCGTGTAATCCATCTCCCACCGATCGACCAACCCGAATTGGTTGAATCGGCTCGAAAGCGACTCGCTTTCGACGAGTTGCTTGCTTACTACCTTGTGATGAAACGACGCCAGGAAGCTGTTTCGAGTTCCCCTGCTCGAGCTCTCCCGCCTGCCCATCAGCTTGGTAAACAGTTGTTGCGCGAGCTCGGGTTCCAGCTCACCGGCGCTCAGCGAAAAACTACCATAGATGTCCTGAACGATCTCGCCAAAACGCGCGCGATGATGCGACTAATTCAAGGAGACGTCGGTTCGGGAAAAACCGTTATCGCAGCGTTCGCGGCAATACGGGCAGCTGAAAACGGCGCGCAAACCGCCATCATGGCACCCACTGAAATTCTTGCAGAACAACACTATGAAACGTTTTCTAGCTGGCTCTCGCCTCTTGGTATCGGGGTCGGGCTCCTGACTGGTCGTCTTCCTGCGGCAGAACGGCGATCGAGATTGAGCGCCATTGCCGCCGGTGATGATTTAGTGATCATCGGTACGCACGCCATTTTTCAATCCGACGTTGTTTTTCGCGAACTCGGTTTAACGATCGTCGACGAACAACATCGGTTCGGCGTTCACCAACGGATGTCCCTTCGTGATAAAGGACGCCTGCCCCACCAGTTAGTAATGACGGCAACCCCGATCCCCAGGACATTGTCGATGACCTTGTACGCCGACATGGACCTGTCGGTCATAGATGAAATGCCTCCTGGGCGTCCGCCCATCGTGACGTCGATACATACCAATACCAGGCGCGATGAAATCGTTGCAGGAATCGGCCGCGAAGTCGCTGCAGGCCGTCAAGCTTTTTGGATCTGCGCCGCCATCGAAGAGTCCGCAGACAGTGAGATCAAAGCCGCAGAGACCGTGCGTTCAGAACTCGAAGAACAACTTCCGCGAGTGACAGTCGGACTTATCCACGGGCGCATGAAAGCTGTCGACAAGTCGGCAACGATGTCTCGTTTCAAATCCGGGGAAATTGGATTGCTGGTCGCGACCACCGTCGTAGAGGTTGGCGTTGACGTCCCCAACGCAAGCCACATGGTGATTGATGACCCGGACCGCTTGGGCCTAGCCCAACTACACCAATTGAGGGGTCGGATCGGCCGCGGCCGCCTCCCGAGCCACTGCACTTTGCTTTACGAAGCCCCGCTGACGGAGCTGGCAAAAGCGCGTCTGAACGTCATGCTTGAAACCAACGACGGGTTTCTGATTGCAGAAAAAGATCTCGAACTTCGAGGGCCGGGTGACATTATGGGGACCCGTCAAACGGGCGAGCGACAATTTCGTGTGTCCGACCTTAGTAGCGATCTATCGCTATTCAAGGACGTTGTTCAAACTGGAGATACGATGCGTTCGGCCGATACAGGGACGGCCGACGCAATAATTAACACTTGGACGCCGGTAGAAACCGGATATGCATCTGTCTAATACGGCCTCACACTGACAGATTGACCCGGCCCGCGTCGGGGTCATTTAACACTGAACGATCAAGCATTTTTTCCGAATGCGCGACCGTGATGGCTACCATCGCGTCGCCCGCAACATTCACCGCAGTACGCGTCATGTCGAGCAGTCGATCCACGCCAATGATCAACGCGATGCCTTCGACCGGCAATCCGACTTGAGTAAGAACCATCGTCAACATGATCAAACCGACGCCGGGTACCGCCGCCGTACCAACTGAGGCCATTGTCGCGGTGAGTATGACCATTAAATAGTCTGTAAAGACAAGGTCGACCTGAAAGTACTGTGCGATAAACACTGTAGCCACGCCTTGCATAATCGCGGTGCCATCCATATTGATGGTCGCGCCCAAGGGAATTGAAAAGGAAGCAATGGTGTTATGCACGCCTAGTTTCTTTTCCACCGTGCGCAAGGTCACCGGTAGCGTCGCTCCGCTCGACGAGGTACTAAACGCAAAGAGCATCGGCTCTCGCATTTTCTGGTAAAACTTTAGGGGGTTAGTCTTCGCAAGCCATAACAACAAAGATGGGTAGACAACAACGGCATGAATTACCGGCGCCAAAACCACCGTCATGAAGTACTTTCCGAGTTCGATAATGTCTCGCCAGCCTACCTCGGAGAAGAGCTTGGCCATCAGGAAAAAAACGCCGAACGGTGCGAGGCTGATGAGCATTACGATCAGTCGCATAAGGATTGCATTTAGGTCCTCAAAAAGTGATCTAATTCTTTGGCCGGCATCCCCCGAGCGGCCAAGGGCCGTACCCAAGAGCAGCGCGAAAACAATAATCTGAAGCATCTTGCCTTCGGCCATCGCTTGAACGGGGTTGGTTGGAAAAATGTTAAGGAAAGTTTCTTTCAATCCTGGGCTCGGTCGCGGCGTATATTCGACCGCTTGACTGGCGGAGCCACCCTCTCCGGGGCTAATGAAGAGCGCTAGCCCGAGTGCCAAAGAGATTGCGACCGCGGTGGTGAAAAGATAAAGGCCGATAGTCTTGCCGCCCAACCGTCCCATGCTTGCCCCGTCCGCCAGGCTTGAAGACCCACACACTAAAGATACAAGTACCAAGGGCACGACCATTAACCGAAGAGACGCTATAAATACTTTGCCGCCAGCATCAAATATGTCCTGTACGAGTACGGTCTGAATCCAATGGTCGTTAGATGTAAACCCTTGAACGGCGAGTCCGAGGACCACGCCTGCCGCCATGCCGATCAGTATTCGAATCGTGAGATTCATGGATGAACTAGCCTACCTCGATCATCTCAAAGTCTTCCTTGGCAACCCCACATTCCGGACAGACAAAATCTTCCGGGACGTCTTCCCATTTGGTACCCGGTGCGAGGCCTTCGTCCTCGCAACCCTCGGCCTCATCGTAAATCCAACCACACACGATGCATTGCCATTTCCGCATGAATTACTACCTGGGGTTCTCGAAGCGCGCTGTAAACTACCCTGTGCAAGCCATATAAATCAATCCGCTGGGGCCCAACGTAAGACCGATGACAACTCCGCGAAAACTTCACGCCGTAATCGAACTGATGCGTCTCGATCGACCCGTAGGCACGCTTTTGTTGTTGTGGCCCACCCTCACGGCGCTGTGGCTTGCCGCCGAAGACGTCCCTAATTTCTGGGTCCTCTGTGTATTTATCGCCGGAACTTTCATCATGCGTGCTGCAGGGTGCGTCGCCAACGACATCGTTGATCGTAATATCGACCCTTTTGTCGAGCGGACTAAATCCCGTCCGCTCGCCGAGGGGCGCTTGAGTCTATTGGAGGCACTCACCGTATTCGCTGTCCTATCCACTCTCGGACTTGCGTTGATCTTCACACTAAACGTCATTACGCGTTGGATGGCTGTTGTGGGGTTTTGTATTGCCATCATTTATCCATTCATGAAACGCGTCACGTTTTTCCCCCAAATCATTCTCGGTATCGCGTTTAGCTGGGGCATACTCATGGCTTCAACAGCGGTTCGCGGCAATCTTAGCCTTCCCATCTGTCTATTTTTCCTAATGAGCGTCATTTGGATCGTCGCTTACGATACCGAGTACGCCATGGTTGATCGGAGGGATGATCGCGCCATTGGCTTGAAATCCACCGCTCTTCTATTAGGAGATTGGGATCGCTTTGCCATCGGACTCATGCAATCGCTCTCGGTGATACTGTTGTTCCTGCTGGGTAAATATTGCGGTTTTCAGACGCCCTATTCTTTGGCGGTCGCCACCGTCGCCGGCTTGTTTATCTACCAACAAATTTTGATCCGTGGGCGTGAAGAAACTCGCTGCTTTAAGGCCTTCGGTAACAACACATGGGTCGGGTTTGCCATCTTTATCGGGGTCGTTTTGGAACACCTAATCGGAACAGTCTCGACGTGAAAACCGACACCCTAATTGAGATCACCGGACGCGCCGTCTCGTGGCTTACCCTGGCGATGGTCGTTACCACTTGTACGGTCGTCGTATTACGTTATGTCTTCGGTACCGGCGCCATCGTGCTTCAAGAATCCGTGACCTACATGCACTCCTTGGTTTTCATGCTTGGTCTTTCGTACGCACTTAAACATGATGGCCATGTGCGCGTTGATCTCTTCTTTGCTCGCCTCTCCGAGCGCTCTAGAGTGAAAATAAATTTGATCGGCCATTTAATCTTTCTTTTGCCTTTGTGTTTGGTCATTGCTGTGGAGAGCTTCGATTACGTCGTGCGTTCGTGGATGATCTACGAAGGTTCTCCTGAAGTGGGTGGAATCCCCGGTGTTTATTTATTAAAAACGTTAATTCCTCTCTCCGCACTCCTGTTGTTAGCGCAAGCAATTGCAGAAGCCCTGCGGGCTTACCGCATATTACGCCGTGATTGAATACATCCCCTTACTGATGTTTGCAGTCGTGTTTTTGGCATTGCTCGCCGGTTACGCGGTCGCCCCAACGCTTGGAGGCGTCGCACTTCTATTCGCTGTTGTTGGCGGGTCCGCGGGCATATTCGACCTCAATAGCCTTGGATTCTTGCCCCTTCGACTCTACGGAATCATGACAAACCAGATCCTGATTGCCGTGCCGCTGTTCGTGATGATGGGCATAACTCTTGAGCGTACGCGGATTGCTGAAACATTACTCGAGAGCATGGCAAGGCTAATGGGCCGAATGCCTGGTGGATTAGGTATCGCTGTCATTATCGTGGGTATGTTGATGGCAGCCAGCACTGGCATCGTTGGTGCCACCGTCGTCATGATGGGCTTACTCGCGTTACCTTCCCTCTTGAGACACGGGTATGAGCCGAGCTTCGCCAGCGGGATGATTGCGGCCACAGGGACACTAGGACAAATCATTCCGCCTTCAATCGCCTTGGTGTTGTTAGGCGATGTTCTTTCAAACGCCTATCAGCAAGCCCAAATAAGTCAGGGCATATTTGCTCCCAAAACGGTGTCTGTCGGCGACCTTTTTGCGGGCGCACTCATTCCAGGTCTCGTCTTGGTGCTGTTGTACGCAACCTATGTACTTTCCCGAGCCTTCTACCAGCCTAAATCGGCACCCGCCGCTCGCGCAGAAACCGACTCCGGCCCGCTTGTCGTCGCGCTCACCAAGGGCTTAGCACCCCCGCTCGTGCTTATCGCCGCGGTTCTCGGCTCCATCTTGCTTGGGTACGCCACACCAACTGAGGCTGCAGCTGTAGGGGCGATGGGAGCTTTATTACTCGCCATTGTGTACCGGGCCCTTAGCCGAAAAATTCTTCAGGAAATTATGCGGGCCACCGTTTTGACCACCTCTATGGTGTTTTTCATTCTTATCGGCGCATCCATATTCTCACTGGTGTTCCGTGGTTACGGCGGCGACGACCTAATCGCTGCCTTGTTTACCGATATGCCCGGCGGCCAATGGACGGCGATTGGCATCGTCATGTTGGTCATATTCCTGCTCGGTTTCATCCTCGACTTTATCGAAATTACGTACGTCGTCGTGCCCATCGTCGGACCAGTACTGTTGAGCATGGGGGTAGATCCGATCTGGCTCGGCGTCATGATCGCAGTCAACCTCCAAACATCTTTCCTTACGCCGCCATTTGGGTTTGCTCTCTTCTATCTCAGAGGCGTCGCGCCGGAAACTATCGCGACTTCAGACATCTACCGAGGCGTCGTCCCGTTCATCGGGTTGCAGCTGCTTCTCTTGTTGTTGCTGGTAGCAGTGCCTACGTTGGCGACGTGGTTACCGAATCAACTCTGAGGCGAGTTCTCACTGGACGTCCCGTGCATTGATATACGCCTGTTCGGAAATTGCGTGGTATTCGCGTACGTTGTCGGCAAAGTCCCTATAGGACTCCAGTATTCGATTCGCCAAGGGATCGTCGCCCGCTGTCTCCGCAACAAGTTCTCTAGAGATTTTTGCGAATTCCTTGATAACGTCATCTGGAAGCCGGCGTAATTCAACCCCGTGTTCCTCTACCAAGACTTTGAGAGCTGCGTTGTTGCGGGCCGTGAATTCGTCGAGTACATCCTGGTTTATCGCACGGGTCGCTACTTCCAATATGGCTTGTAGATCCTTGGGTAGTCCTCGCCAAGCCTCCGCATTAACAATCGCTTCCAACGTGGTGCCGGGTTCATGCCAGCCCGGGTAGTAGTAGTACTTCCCGACTTCGTGCAGCCCAAAGGCAAGGTCGTTGTACGGCCCAACCCATTCTGTCGCGTCGATCACGCCCGTCTGCATAGACGTGTACATCTCACTTCCCGGCATGGCGACGGCAATCCCTCCTGCCCGTTGGAATACTGCCCCTCCTAGTCCTGGGATCCGCATTTTTAACCCACGAATATCATCAAGCGATCGAATTTCTCGGTTGAACCAGCCCGCCATTTGTACGCCCGAGTTCCCGGCAGCCATAGGAATTAGTCCAAACGGTTCGTAAAGTTCGCGCCAAAGCGCCATCCCGCCACCATGGTGTAACCAGCCATTCATCTCCTGAGCGGTCATACCAAAAGGCACGGTTGCAAACACTGCGGCTATCGGGATCTTGCCACGCCAATAATATGCGGCTCCATGTCCCATCTCGGCAGTACCTGAAGAAACAGCATCAAATACCTCCAGTTCAGGCACCAGCTCGCCGCCTCCATATACCTTTATCCGCAGTCGGCCTGCCGACATCTCGTCAATCAGCTCGGCAAGCTTTTCGGGCGCCGTTCCAAGCGCCGGAAAATTTTTGGGCCAGGTTGTAATCAACTTCCACTGGTAAGTTGCCTCGGGTACGCCAAACTCAGCTTCTGTTACACCCCTGGAACGCGTTCCGTTGTCACAACTTGCAATAAGAGCCAGTGTCAAAAAGAAGAGTCTTTTCATGTTCAGTCCAACTGCTCGAGATTTGCATAACCAGGCATGAGCCACTTCGACCCCACCTGGGCAAAATTCACCTGTACGCGAGCCCGCTCCCCCTGACCCTCGTATTGCAATACCACACCTTCACCAAATTTCTTATGGGCGACGCGCTGACCAATTTGTAATTCTCCTTCGGCTTTTGAAGCATTGGCATCTACTCCTACTTTTCCCACGCCAAGTGCTTTGGTCATAGCACCGCCGAGGCGCACTTCCTCAAGGTACTCTTTCGGTATTTCGATAAGAAACCGCGAGGGTCCATTGTAGGAATCCGTGCCGTAAAGACGACGTATTTCCGCATAGGTCAAATAGAGCTGACGCATCGCGCGGGTTACCCCGACGTACGCAAGACGGCGCTCCTCTTCCATACGCCCCGGTTCCTCGAGTGACATACGATGCGGGAACAGGCCCTCTTCCATACCGGATAGAAACACCAGCGGAAATTCCAATCCTTTAGCCGAATGTAGCGTCATCAATTGCACCGAGGGGCCAACTTCTGCCTGGTGCTCGCCACCTTCGAGCGCGGCTTGGTCGAGAAATTCATTTAGTTCAGTGACGGGCTCGTTGTCACTACCATCTTCTGCCAGTGGAAAGACCAAGTCGTCCCTAAACTGGCGACAGGCCACGAAGAGCTCTTCTAAGTTTTCCTTGCGGGCAAGCCCACGTTCGCCACGTTCTTTTAGGTGGTATTCGATTAAGCCGGAGACCTCCACGCAGCGCTCTGCAATGATGTGTAGCGGAGCATCATTCAACTCCGCAGCCAGCTCATCAATAAGGCCCAAGAATTTCGAGAGAAGTGTTGCCGGTCGACTTTTAAACAGCTTTTCGTTCAACCCTTCTTTTGTGGCTTGCCATAGCGATATGCCGCGAGTCCTCGCGACTCCACGGAGTGCATCTAACGTTTTGTCGCCGATACCACGTGGCGGTGTATTGATCACACGTTCGAACGCGACATCAGAGTGACGATCGCTTACGAGTCGCATGTATGCCAGCGCGTTTCGAATCTCCGCCCTCTCGAAAAAACGGAATCCACCATATATTCGGTAAGGTATATCACTGCGCAACAGAGCTTCTTCTAAGACCCGTGACTGCGCATTACTTCTGTAGAGAATAGCCACTTCGTCCGCACTCGCGCCTTGATCGATCCACTCTTGAGTGCGGTCCGCAATAAATCGAGCTTCGTCTTGTTCGTTGTACCCCGAGTAAACGCGTATTGAGTCGCCGGCGCCGGCGTCGGTCCATAGCTCTTTGCCCAGACGATTTACATTGTTGCCAATGAGCGCATTAGCAGCCGAGAGTATCGTGCCCGTCGATCGGTAATTTTGTTCCAGGCGAATGACATCCACGGGGCTAAAGTCTTTCGAAAATTGGTGAATATTTTCGACCCGGGCGCCACGCCAGCCGTATATTGATTGATCATCGTCGCCCACCGCCATGATGCGGCCAGATTTCCCAGCAAGTACTCGTAGCCATGCATATTGAATCGCGTTGGTATCCTGGAACTCATCGACCAACAAGTGACTAAATCGACGCTGATAATGCGCAAGCAACTCTGGATTTTCCAGCCACAGCTCGTGGCTTCTAAGCAGAAGTTCCGCAAAGTCGACCAGGCCACCCTGCTGACATAAAGCTTCGTATGACTCATACACCTTGAGATGTGTTATTTCGAATAAGTCGTCGGAAGCCGGCACTTGGTTTGCCCGTCGTCCCTCGTCTTTCTGCCCATTGATGAACCAGACCGCCTGCCGCGGTGGCCACTTATGTTCGTCCAGGTCAAATGTTCGCATCACGCGTTTCACAAGACGCAATTGGTCATCCGCATCAAGTATCTGAAAATTTTGTGGTAGTCCGGCTTCCTGCCAATGCATTCGCAACAGTCGATGGGCAATACCGTGAAACGTTCCTACCCAAAGTGTTCGACCCGACATATTGAGGAGAGTTTCTGCTCGCGAACGCATTTCGGCAGCCGCTTTGTTCGTGAAGGTGACAGCCATCACACTCTGTGGCGTTGCGCCTTCGGCCGCGACGAGCCAAGCAATCCGGTGAACGAGCACTCGAGTCTTCCCGGAACCCGCTCCGGCGACGATTAAATGGTTGCCTACAGGGGCTGTTACCGCTTCGCGCTGACGCTCATTTAAGCCATCTAGAATGGTTGATATGTCTTCCAACGACTCGTTATCTAACCCTGTGATGAATCCAACTTAAGGAAGTAGGGTTCTCGAACCCCCCACGACCCCAATCTATTCTACTGTGACGGACTTCGCGAGGTTTCGGGGCTGATCAACGTCGGTACCTCGGAGAACGGCTACGTGATAGGCCAAAAGTTGGAGCGGTATCGCGTAGGTAATAGGAGCGAGCGCTTCGTGGATACTTGGGAGTTCAATAACCGAGACATCGTCCGATGAGTTGAAGCCGGCCGCAGCATCCGAAAAAACGTAAAGTCTTCCGCCACGCGCACGAACTTCCTGTAAGTTCGACCGGACTTTCTCAAGCAACTCATTCCCAGGTGCTATGGCAACCACCGGCATATCTTCATCTACAAGTGCTAAGGGACCATGTTTCAGTTCGCCCGCTGGATAGCCCTCTGCATGAATATATGCAACCTCTTTCAGTTTAAGGGCGCCTTCAAGGGCTATCGGATAAAGAGTCCCTCGTCCTAAAAATAGCGCGTTTGGCCGTTCCATAATCTCTTCGGCCATACTTGAGATTTGAGCTTCCAGGGAGAGGACTTCTTCTATTACTCTATCTAGTTCCGTAAGCGAGCGAACCAGCTCAAGCTCTGTACTCCGGTTAAGTTTGTACCGTCTTCCGAGAAGAATTGTAAGCAGCATAAGATCGACGAGCTGGGCGGTGAATGCCTTTGTCGACGCAACACCTATTTCCGTACCGGCATTCATGAAGAATGCGAATTCAGATTCGCGAGCAAGGCTGCTGGTTGGGACATTACATATCGTCATGGTGTGGCCAAACCCCGCATCTTCCGCAATACGAAGCGCTGCGAGTGTATCCGCCGTTTCACCCGACTGAGACAACGAGACAAATAGCGCTTTGGGTGGAACAACGAGCGATCGATAGCGAAACTCGGAGGCGATCTCGACGTTGCATGGAATTCCCGCGATTTCCTCCATCCAGTATCGCGCCACACTAGCCGCGTAATAACTGGTTCCGCAGCCCACAAGCGTTATTGATTCTGTCTCATCGAGAATACTTGAGGCTTCTACTCCTAACGCTGCCTCTAACACCCTTTCGGCGCCGATTCGGCCTTCGAGCGTGCGCCGAACGACATGAGGTTGCTCATGAATTTCTTTCAGCATGTGATGTCGATATGCACCCTTATCCGTCTCGTCCGTTCCCGTCTGTACGCGAACCGATGTACGTATCACCGACTCATCATCAACGTTCCAGAAGGACAAGGCATCGGCAGTTATATCGACCAGATCGCCCCCTTCAAGATATATGAACCGATCCGTTACTGGCCGTAACGCCAATACGTCTGATGCAATGAAGTGCTCCCCGATACCAATCCCAACGACGAGCGGACTTCCTAATCGGGCTGCAATGATTCGCCCAGGTTCGTCGCGACACATTACGCCGATAGCGTACGCGCCCTCGAGGCGTTGGATGGCATCTTTAACAGCTCTCAGAAGATCTCCCGATGCCTCGTAGTAAGAATCTACAAGATGAACGATGACTTCGGAGTCTGTTTCGGATGTAAACGTGCATCCTGCGGCCTTTAGCTCGTCACGAAGCACCTCGAAATTCTCGATGATGCCATTATGGACCAAACAGATGCGGTCATTAGAAATGTGTGGATGGGCATTCTCTTTGCTGGGTGCACCATGCGTAGCCCAGCGCGTATGCGCAATCCCACTATGTCCGCTCATCGGTGCGCGCTTCACGTCCTCTCGAAGTTCGGCGACCTTGCCGAGAGTACGTCTACGGTCGATCGGAGTGGCCCCGTTTACTTGGACCGCGATACCCGCTGAGTCATAGCCTCGGTATTCAAGGCGCTGTAGCCCAGCGAGCAAGATCTCGTGTACATCACGATGTGCTGTCGCACCTACAATGCCACACATACTCTAGTCTTCGTCCCGTTACTTGCGCTTGGTCGGCGGTACCCAACCCTGAATGTTGCGTTGTCGCGCCCGACCGACGGCAAGATCCTCTGAGTCCACCTTCGACGTAATCGTTGATCCAGCGGCTACGTACGCACCATCACCAATAGCGAGCGGTGCGACAAGGGTGCTGTTGGTCCCTACGAATACACCATCCCCAATATGTGTTTCATTCTTATCCACACCATCGTAGTTACACGTAATGGTGCCAGCACCGATATTGCATTCGGCTCCAATGGTGCTATCGCCGAGGTAGGCCAGATGGTTTGCCTTGGTACCAGCGCCAATGATTGCTTTCTTGGTTTCAACGAAGTTCCCGATACGTGCGCCTTCCGCCAATTCTGTACCAGGGCGGATCCGCGCAAACGGGCCCAGGTGGCAATCGGACGCAATGACTGCTCCGTCAACTAAAGTATTAGCTTCGATCACGACGTCATCCCCCAGTTCAGAATCCTTTACAACACACCCCGGGCCTATGGACACGTTTTTACCGATCACGACCGATCCTTCGACGATGACATTGACGTCGATAAAACAGTCCTGGCCTGCCGTAAGAGTTCCGCGCAAGTCCAATCGTGCCGGATCGGCTATGGTTACGCCGGCAGCCATTAGTCGTTCTGCCTCGCGGCGCTGAAAATGACGTTCTACAGCTGCAAGCTGAATACGATCATTAATCCCTTGGACCTCCTCGGGACATGTCGCGCCCACTCCGCTAACTTTTATACCCGAAGAAGCAGCGAGGCTGATCACATCTGTCAGATAGTATTCACCTTGCGAATTGCGTGTTTCTATCGATGCAAGCAATGGTGCCAATGTCGCGGCGGAAGCCGCCAATATACCTGTATTGACCTCTTTGATCGTTCTCTGCTGCTCCGTAGCATCCTGTTCTTCAATAATCGCGCTGATCTGCCCATCCGATTCCCTCAGTATTCGACCCAGGCCTTGGGGATCAGGCATCTCAACGGTGACGATACCGATGCCGTCTCCCGCAGCCGCAATGCATTGCTCAAGCGTCGTTTTCTTTATCAACGGGACATCGCCATAAAGCACTAGTACCGTCGCGGAGGGATCTACGTTATCCATCGCTTGTATCACGGCATGCCCTGTGCCTTTCTGCTCGCCCTGGTCCACCCAGGCGACGTCCGAAGTCTCAAGCCGGGCTTCAACTTCCGCTCTGCCATGTCCAACCACCACGTTTAGCGTCTCTGGATTCAAGTCGCTGGCAGTGTTTATCACATGTTCCAACAGGGGCCGGCCTCCTACGACGTGGAGAACCTTGGGAACAGACGACTGCATGCGTGTGCCCTGGCCGGCCGCCAAAACGATGACTTCAAGCCGCATTAAGGGACTCTCTACCTTGTGACGCAATGATTATACGTCTGGAAAAGGGGAATATGAGATCTGTGTTCGCGGGGCCGCTGCCCGACATCTTCAGCGACGGCGTTTGCGCAATTCTGCCAACGTCCTCTCTCTTGCAGTCGCTTCTGCAAGTTGTGACATAGCGCGAGAATAATCGAAATCTGCAGCGTGTTCGGAGATGTCCCTTTCCGCCTGCTCCCTGGCTTCCTGAGCCGCAGCTTCGTCAATGTCATCAGCATGCAAGGCCGTATCAGCAAGTACGGTTACAACACCCGGCTGAATCTCCAGGAATCCACCCGACGCAAAATAAACGTCGTCGTCACCATCTTCGAATTGCAGACGCACAGGACCAGGCGCAATGCCCGTCAGGAGCGGGGTGTGGTTTGGCAGAATGCCCAACTCTCCCATCGTCCCTTTAACGGAAACCCTTGTGACTCGGCCGGAGAAAATTTCTTTCTCGGCGCTGACGATATTGCACTGCATAGTGTTTGCCACGGTTCACCTCGCCAGTGTCTTGGCTTTTTCCCTCGCGTCGTCAACCGTACCAACCATATTGAATGCCTGTTCCGGCAGATCGTCGGCTTCGCCGTCGAGAATGGCCTTAAAACTTCTCACGGTGTCTTCTCTCGACACATAGACACCAGAACTGCCCGTGAACTGCTCCGCAACAAAAAATGCCTGCGAAAAGAATTGCTGCATTTTGCGCGCTCTATAAACAAGCGCCTTATCTTCCTCCGAGAGTTCATCCATCCCGAGGATGGCGATGATGTCTTTGAGCTCCTGGTATCGTTGTAAAACCTGCTGGGTACGTTGCGCTGTCTCGTAATGTTCCACGCCAACCACGTTCGGATCGAGCTGTCGCGAACTGGAATCAAGGGGATCAACAGCTGGATAGATCCCTATATCTGTGATTGCACGCGAGAGGGTAACCGTCGAATCGAGGTGTGCAAAGGTTGTGGCCGGCGAAGGATCCGTTAGATCATCCGCCGGAACGTATATCGCCTGCACCGAAGTGATCGATCCTGATCTTGTGGTGGTAATTCGCTCTTGTAGAACACCCATTTCCTCGGCGAGTGTTGGCTGATAGCCCACCGCAGACGGCATTCTTCCTAGCAGAGCCGATACTTCCGTACCCGCAAGCGTGTATCGATATATGTTATCTATGAAGAGCAATACGTCTCGGCCCTCATCGCGAAACTGCTCGGCCAGCGTGAGTCCCGTTAGGCCCACTCGCAAGCGATTTCCCGGCGGCTCATTCATCTGTCCGAATACCAGCGAGATTTTGTCGAGAACGCCGGCCTCTTCCATTTCGTAATAGAACTCATGGCCCTCTCGAGTCCGCTCCCCAACACCCGCGAACACAGAAAGCCCGGAATGTTCCACCGCAATATTGCGGATGAGTTCGAGCATGGTGATCGTTTTGCCCACCCCTGCTCCACCGAACAATCCCACCTTGCCGCCGCGTGCAAATGGACAAATAAGGTCAATTACTTTGATGCCCGTTTCGAGCAGCTCGTTGCCACCCATCTGATCCTCGTACGTTGGTGCTGCCCTGTGGATGGGCATTGATTCGCGCGCGTTGATCGCGCCTTTCTCATCGATCGCGTTCCCAAGTACATCCATGATCCGCCCCAGCGTTTCCTCTCCGACGGGGACAGAGATAGGCTGGCCGGTGCTGGCCACTTCTAGGCCCCGGGACAGCCCTTCGGACGTGCCCATTGCAATGGCACGCACAATGCCATCACCCAATTGTTGTTGTACCTCAAGCGTGAGCCCGGTCGAGCCGACCGTTAACGCGTCGTATACGCGCGGCACCTCATCCCGACCGAACTCTACGTCAATGACAGCACCAATGACCTGAACGATTCGACCGCTACTCATAACCTTCCTCTTTTCCTGCCGTTGCGGGAGCGTTCACCCGATTTTTCATTTGAATGTTCCTTCGGATCTTCTAGACCGCAGCTGCACCGCCAACGATTTCGGCAATTTCCTGCGTAATCGCGGCTTGACGAGCGTTGTTGTAGATCAGATTAAGTTCTTCGATCACCGTTTCTGCATTCTCTGTGGCGTTTTTCATCGCGATCATCCGCGCCGCCTGCTCACAGGCACCATTTTCAACAACGGCTTGATAGACCTGGGACTCTACATACCGCCGAACCAGTCCTTCTACCAACTCCCGCGCGTCGGGCTCATACAAATAGTCCCAAGTTCTCCCTTTAGAGTCGTCGTCGGAGGGCTCTAATGGCAACAGCTGGTTGAACGTTGGGCGCTGAGTCATTGTGTTTACAAACTCGTTCGCAAGAATGTCGAGCCGATCAATCTCGCCTTCTTCAAAGGCGTCCAACATAACCTTCACACCCCCTAGTAGCGTTTCCAACTCGGGGGTTTCGCCAACTTCATTGATCGCGGCAATAACGTTGCCCCCAACCGAGCGAAAAAAAGCAGCGGCCTTTTTCCCTATCAACGCGAGATCAACCTCAATGCCGCTGGTTGTTTGTTCTTGCATACACCGAGCCAGTGTCCTGAGTAAATTAGCGTTAAGACCGCCACACTGCCCCTTGTCGGACGTTACAACCACGTAACCAATACGTTTGACTTCACGTTTTTGCATGAAAACGTGCTTGTATTCTGGATTCGCATTGGCAAGGTGAGCAATCACGTCGCGGATCCGGTGCGCATAGGGTCGTGCTTCATTCATTTGTTCCTGAGTGCGGCGCATCTTGCTTGCCGCTACCATTTGCATCGCCCTCGTGACCTTCTGCGTATTCTCGACGCTTCCGATCTTCTTTTTGATTTCCCTACCGACAGCCATCATTAGTCCCCGTAGGGGTGTGTCGACTTAAAGGCCTCGATCGCCGTTTTCATGTAATCGACAATTTCGTCCGAATAGTCGCCAGTCTCGGTAATGTTACTCATCCATTCGCTATGTTCTGAGTTCATGTAGGCAAGCAAATCCTGCTCAAAGTCGAGCACACGATCGACGGGCACGTCTTCGAGAAAGCCCTCGCTCGCGGCATACAAAACGACCCCCATCTCCGACACGGCCATGGGTGAAAATTGTGGCTGTTTCATCAGTTCTTCTACCCGCTCGCCATGTTCCAATTGGCGTCTGGTCGCTTCATCAAGATCCGACGCGAACTGCGAAAAGGCGGCCAGCTCCCGGTACTG
>JAYGFA010000066.1:0-19346 GCA_046582115.1 Pseudomonadales bacterium
ACGAAACAACCCGGAAGTGGTGTTCCGGACGAGGTTTCGTTGGTTGGCGAAAAGCCGTCGGTGTAGTCTCCGAACCCCTTTGCGTTGGTACTACGAAACTGGATTGAGAAATACGTGGTCCCGCAATTGTCGAAAGCGTAAAAGCCATACGGTTTGCCACATGTGGATGTTCCGATTTGGATTACCTCGACATCGATGCCACGCAGACCGTTGATGATGGACTCACTGGCCGAACAGGTACCGGGTCCGGTTAATACAAAGACTCTTTCAAGGTTAAGCGTGGGCAGGGCCGTTCCCGCGGAAGCTGAAAACCCCTGAGCGGTGGTATGGAAAAGTTCTGGTTCTAGGGCGGCTCCCGTGACCGGATTGATGGATGGGTGTTTATCGTTGAATTGGATCTCACTGAACACCTTTCCCGTCGCGCGTTCCGAACCAGCGATCATAAAAGCAAGTTCGTTGGCAATGTCGAGATAGCCCCCGCCGTTGTACCGAAGGTCGAGTACGAGATCGGTGATACCTGTTCCGACAAGGGTCTCGGCGGCTTCGACGAGTTCGAGTTCAGAAGGCGCCAGATGCGCGTTGAACAACATATAACCGACATCGCCAGAATCTGTAGTAATCACTTTGACATTTTGTACTGGGTCTTGGGTTATCAACGCGGATTCCATGGTGACGGTACGCGTCTCACTCGCGCCGAGGTCTCTAACCAAGAACTCGTGACTTTCCCCGGTTGTAGAAGGAAACAGACCTGCGTTGAGTGTGTCTGTGTCCGATCCGTTCTCGACGTCGACTCCATCAACCTCAACGATGATTGTTCCGCGAGCAAGATTCACATCACTGGCGGTCGCAGGAGTGTTTGGTTCGGTAAAGGCAACCACAACTTCTCGGGGCGGCGAGGAAGATAAAATAGCCAGCTTTGCACCGTAACCCGCCGTGATTCCGGATTGCGAGAGCTGGCGCCACTCTTCCGTACCGTAGGTGAAGTGATACTTATCTTTTGGATTTCCAGAAGCGGTCGTCTCGAAACTTTTCATCAGGTCAAAGTATTCCGGCGTCGTATAGTCTGCGGGATCGCGGTCCTCGATCTCGCCGTACCAGAGATAGAGCTCATTGCTCCAGGAACGTAACCAGTTGTTTTCATCCGTCGTAGTTCCCACAGCGTCGAGATACGAACTCCCGGTGGCCGGATCCTCGCCGATTCGGGGATTGGCACAGAGATAGCGAAAATTTTCCGGTTCTTCAAATTGTCCTTCGACCCAACCTTGTTCGGACGACTCGCCCGTTTCGGCGGTCGTGGTCCCGGTGGTGCCACTGGGCGCAAGCTGTTGCATACCACTCGAACCGCCGGAACCCCCGCAGCCGCATAGCAATGCCGCGGAGACGACGCCCAGGAGTCGGACCATGAGAGTGGTAACAGGCTTGACCAAGGCTGGTCTTCCAAATAACCGTGTACTGATCAGAACCGTCTCGCGTTTTGTTGAAGTGGAGTCATGAATGAACATGGGTTTAACGCTTTCGTTAGAGCACGCCTTGTATATCGCATTTTCGGGTTGACCGCACCGAGAGACGTGTACGTTGTGGCGAGCCATCGGGATCAAGAAAACGACGATAATAGGGATGAGGCGTACGTCAAAACCCTACAGACCGGATGTCGGACGTGCGTCTGACCACTATAATCGTGTCCAACTCATCCGCACCGAACCACCTTTCTTTTGAATCAACCATTGATCGAAGTAAACGACCTGACTTGTACGGTTGCAGGTCAGGTACTGTTTGACCGCTTGGCTCTCAGGGTTGCGTCGGGTGACATCCTGGAACTGTGGGGTCCCAATGGCAGCGGCAAATCGACGCTGCTCCGATGTCTGGCTGGATTGTTCGTCGCAGACGCTGGGGTAATCGAACGCGCTGGTAGCTTGCTCTATATGGGCCACCGGTCGGGACTCAACGAATTGCTCAGCCCACTTGAAAATTTGCGCTGGTACGCTGGTTTACATAAGAGGAAGGTGAGCCCCGAATCGCTGTTGTCTGCCATACGCGAGGTGGGTTTGGACAGGTACAAGGATGTACCGTCTCACATGCTATCGGCGGGCCAAATGCGTCGAGCAGCTCTCGCGAGACTATTTATCTCCGCGTCTCGTCTCTGGTTATTGGATGAGCCGCTGACGTCACTTGACGACGATGGGGCGGCGGTACTGCGGAACCTCATCGCGAAACACCGGCGCGACGGCGGTGCGTGTATCTGTGCAACGCACGTCAAACTTGAATTCCCTCAGACGAGGGTGCTTGAGCTAGAAGCCTGATGGGCAATTTTTATGTGCAATTTCGTCGCGACCTTCTGATCGCAATCCGTGGTCGAACGGAGATGGCGAATCCAATCGCATTCTTTGTGCTTGCGCTGTCACTGTTCGTATTCGCGGTAGGAACGGATAGCGAAACGCTGCCTCGAGTAGCACCCGGCGTTGTTTGGGTTGTTGCTCTTTTTGCCGCGATGTTGTCGACCGAGAATCTCTTTCATCGGGACTACGACGATGGCAGCTTAGAACTAATGCTGCTGCACAGTCGGCCGCTGTTCGTGGGTGTACTGGGTAAGCTCCTCGCGCATTGGTGTGTGAGCGGATTGCCTGTCGTGATCCTATCGCCACTTGCCGCCGTATTTATTAATGCGCCGTCGGAAATTGTAACGATCCTTGCCGCGACGCTCATGCTTGGTACGCCAGTACTCACTTTAATCGGCGGTATTGGTGCGGCGTTGACCGCAGGACTTGGTCGTGGGGGGTTACTTTTAGCAGTGATGGTGATGCCACTCTTTATCCCTGTTTTGATTTTCGGTTCGGGCGCTTGTTATCGGGTATTAGATGGTGCACCGGTGACCGGGCCAGTTCTTTGGCTAACGGCTTTGCTTGTGGGATCGATTACACTGGCGCCGTTTGCGATCGGAGCGGCGCTCAGGGGCAGTCAGGAGTATTGATATGAGCTCGATAAAAGATGCTTTCCGCCGGATGGGCTCTCCCCGCTTTTTCTATCTCGGATCATCGCTGTGGGTCCGTGGGTTATACATCGGTGGGGCCGTGGGCCTTATTGTCGGAAGTTTTTGGGGATTGGCGTTGGCACCCCCGGATAGATACCAGGGCGATAGTTTTCGAATCATGTATATGCACGTCCCGAGCGCACACTTGGCCGAGATGGTTTATTTTGCGTGTGCTGTGGCTGGGTTTGTCTATGTTGTTTGGCGTATGAAGATGGCGGATGTTTTCATCAAGGCGGCAGCTCCTGTTGGAGCGATTTTGACAGCGCTATCCCTAGTCAGCGGTATTTTATGGGCGATGCCGACGTGGGGTACAGGATGGGTATGGGATATGCGAACGACGTCTGTTCTTATCCTACTTTTCCTATTTTTTGGGCTTATGGCATTACGTCAAGCGATTCCCCGGCCAGAACGGGCTGCGTATTCTGTGGCGATACTTGCCCTCGTGGGCGTCGTTAACATACCTATCATCAAGTATTCAGTGGAGTGGTTTGCAACATTGCACCAGCCAGCAAGTATCACGTTTACTAACAAACCGGCGATAGCGATAACCATGTTATGGCCTCTCCTTGTCAACACCATCGGGTTATATGTCTTCGTTGCAGGGGTGATTTTGGCTGCGATGCGAGTGGAAGTCCTAAAACGTGAACAGGCGACCGAATGGGTTCACTCCGTCACTAGAGGCACGCAAACTTGATCAACGAAATCTATACCTGGGCCGCTATGGGCGGGCACGGCATGTACGTTTGGAGCGTTTACGGTATAAGTTTCGTCGTACTTGTCGCGCTTGGCGCGTGGCCAATTCGCGTGGAGAAAAAGTTGATCGCGAGCATGACTGAACCCACCGACGAGCACGGCCGTCCGTAATGCGTCCGATTCGACGACAGCGTTTAGCCGTGGTTCTGTTCTTGGTTTGCGGTTGTGCGCTTACGTTAGGGTTGGCGTTGTTTGCACTGCAAGAGAACGTAGATCTCTTTTATGAGCCGCAAAAGGTGGTGGGTGGAGACGCTCCAATTGCGAAACGCATTCGCGCCGGCGGCATGGTGGAAACCGGTAGTCTTGTCTACGAGACTGAGGGCCTTGGGGTCTCATTTGTATTATCCGATCTTCGTGGATCAAAGTTTGAAGTTCGATACGAAGGGATACTGCCGGGTCTCTTTCGCGAAGGACAAGGCGTTCTCGTGGTCGGACAACTTGATGCGCAACGAGTGTTTTATGCGCAGGAAGTGCTAGCCAAGCACGATGAGAACTACATGCCACCAGAATTAGAGGGCATGGGTGAGGAATCTTGACGACCATATGCCTGCAATAACGAAGGCGCCGTACAACAGTTTCGACGCGACGGCGGACACGCTTTGAGTGCCGGACCGGAGATCGGACATCTTGCGGCCATCATCGGGCTTGTTGCAGCGATGGTTCTGAGTTTGCTCGGGCATGTGGGCGCGTCTACGAAGCGGAAAAATTGGGTGGAAAACAGCGGCTCACTTGCAGTTTTGCAACTTGCAGCGCTGGTGGTCGCGTTTGCGTTGCTTGTGCATGCCTTTCTCGTAGACGACTACTCTGTTGTTTACGTAGCCACAAATTCGAATGCGCTGCTACCGTGGTATTACAAGGTCAGCGCGGTTTGGGGAGCTCACGAGGGATCTTTTCTTCTGTGGACTCTGATCATGGCGGTATGGACGTTCGCGGTGGCCGTCGTCGGTCGCCGGCTGCCCTATCAGATCTACGGACGCGTGCTCGGGACGCTCGGGTTATTGAATGCCGGGTTCCTGCTTTTCCTGCTGGAGACGAGTAATCCGTTCTTAAGGCTCGTCCCGAATGTCCCGACGGTGGGCGCAGATTTGAATCCAGTCCTACAGGACTTCGGTCTCATTGTGCACCCGCCACTTTTGTACGCGGGTTACGTCGGGTTTTCGGTTGCTTTTGCTTTCGGCGTGGCGGGATTAATTTCGGGGCGGCTGGATGCGGCTTGGGCCCGTTGGACAAGGCCCTGGACCAATGTTGCATGGGCCTTCCTTACGGTGGGGATAACATTAGGTAGCTGGTGGGCATACTACGAGCTTGGTTGGGGAGGATGGTGGTTTTGGGATCCTGTTGAAAATGCCTCTTTCATGCCATGGCTCGCCGGGACCGCGCTTATTCACTCGCTCGCGGTCACCGAGAAACGAAGTGCATTCCGCAGTTGGACGGTACTCCTTACTATATTGACGTTCTCTCTTTGCTTGCTGGGCGCATTTATTGTGCGATCCGGCGTGCTAACGAGCGTGCACGCATTTGCCGTGGACCCGGAACGTGGCGTCTTTTTGCTAGTGCTGTTAGGACTGACGGTCGGTGGTTCGTTGGCGCTCTACGCGATCAGGGTGCCCACGATACGCGGCCGTATCGGTTATACAGGCCTTTCACGCGAGTTGTTTTTGCTTATCAACAACGTTCTGTTTGTGGTTGCCTTGGGCGTTGTGCTTGTTGGGACGCTTTATCCGCTCGCGTACGAAGCGGTCACTGGCGGCGACAAGATTTCTGTGGGGCCACCCTATTTTAATCGCTTGTTTGTACCTTTGGTGGGACTTCTTGCCGTGTTTTTGGCGATAGTGCCAGTGGCGCGTTGGAAGCAGACGCCAATTCGGTTATTCCGGCAAGTTTGTGTTCTCCTCCTGGCCTCGGTGCTGCTAGGCGCGGTATTTTTCGGGATTGCAGTCCTGTCAGATCGTGATTTGAATATCGGCAGCGTCGTGGGCGTTGTCATCGCCGTTACACTCGCGATGTGGTTGCTTTTGAGCCATGGCGCCGACTTTATTCGGCGGAGAGGCGCCCGTCCGCTTGGGTATCTCGGCATGCTACTGGCTCATATCGGTTTCGCGGTTGCTGCCGTGGGCATAGCAGTCACGAGCGTGTTCTCGCACGAGACGGAAGTGCGGTTGTCGCCGGGCGACGCCATTGAACTGAATTCACGGGAGTACCGTTTCGTCTCTGTAACCACCGTTAATGGACCCAACTACGTCGCTCAACGCGCGAGATTTGACGTGGGAGAAATAAGTCTATATCCGGAGAAACGTAATTATTTCGCTCGCAACAGCTTGATGACAGAAGCGGGTATCTCGGCCGGGTTCTTCCGGGACTTATATATTGCGTTAGGTGAGCCCCTACCGGATGGTTCGTGGGGGGTGCGAATCCAAGAAAAAGTGTTGGTCCGTTGGGTGTGGTCGGGCGGATTGCTGATCTGCTTGGGAGGATTACTTGCGGTCATGGACAGTCGATATCGACGTTTGGCGTTGCGCCGGGATGGGCTCGCCAAAACGGTTCAGATGGCGTGAAACGGGCGGTTTTTTTTGGGCCGTTTATTGGCTTTGTCGCATTGGCCGCGATCCTTTACGCGGGTTTTCATCTCAACGACCCAACGCACCTGCCTTCGGCTTTGATCGGGCAACCCTTCCCGCGTTTTCAGCTACCTGAACTGACCTCTGGGAAGGTACTGGGACAACAGACCTTACTCGGTGAAACCCGATTGGTTAACGTTTGGGCAACATGGTGTCCAACCTGTTTGCATGAACATACGGTACTGATGAGCATAGCCGGAGCTACCGGATTGTCGATTGTCGGGATTAACTATCGCGACGACAGCGCCAAGGCTCGCCGTTGGTTGAGTGTGTATGGCGATCCATACGATTTCACGATTGTTGACGCCACCGGTGATTTGGGCATCGAGCTCGGTGTATATGGCGCTCCAGAAACATTCATCGTCGATGCTGACGGCATCATACGTTTTAGGCACGTCGGCGATGTGAACGATAGAAACTGGAATCGAGAGCTTTTACCAATCTTGGATTCGTTGACCGATGGTTAGTGTGGCTCTCTCGGGAATGCTTGCAGCGTGGGTTGTCGGCGTGTCCACGATCGATGCCTTTGAGTTTGAGGATGAAGCTGAGCGGCTTCGTTACAACGCACTGATCGCAGAATTCCGTTGTCCCAAGTGCCTTAACACCAACCTTTCGGGCTCCGACGCGCCTATTGCGCGGGATCTGAGGCGCACGGTCTATCGATTGATCGATGAGGACAAGACTGACGATCAAGTACGTCGCTATTTACAGGATCGATACGGCGATTTCGTGTTGTACGACCCGCCAGTTAGACCGGATACATGGATCTTGTGGTTTGGACCACCTATCTTGTTATTGGCTGGCATCTTAGTGCTTCGGAGAATTGGTAGTCGCACGACACGGGTCTCGTTATCGGACGACGCGCGTGCCCGGTTGGAGGCTATCCGCAAACAATGATAGCGACGTATCTCGGCGTGGCTGCTGCGTTGCTCGCCACATTCGTTTGGGTGTCGATTCGCACGGTGTACTTTCGGCCTAAATCGCGGTGGTCGGACGACGACGCGCGCAAGTCTCTCTATCGAGATCGCTTGACCGAGATCGAGTCGGAGACGAAATCCCAGATGTTTGAAAGCGCGGACCGAGCAGAGCTCACTGAAGAATTGGGTGTTGCTTTACTGGCAGATCTCGAAGATGAAGACATCCATCGTGACGAACGGACCAGCGTGGCGGTCGGGGTAGGTCTTGCGGTGGTAGTCGTCGCTTCATCCCTAGCCCTATATCTGCATTGGGGAGATCCGGGCGCCACGTCTATTAGAAACGTAGGATCCGTGGTGATGGGCGCGGACTCGATCCCGGGCGAACTAGACGAGGTTACGAAGCGATTAACAGTTCGCGTAGCTAACCGCCCCGAGGACCGCACGAGTTGGTACTACTTAGCGCTCGCGTACTTTAAAGCCGAGCGGTTCTCCGATGCTACGAAGGCGTTCGCCATGGTCCAAGTGTCGGGAGATACGCCCCTACTCGACGTCGATGTGCATTGGGCGCAGGCGGCATTCCTGGCCGCTGGTGGCATTCTCGATACCGATGCCAGAAAAATCGTGGAGAGGATCCAAACGTACCGGGCGGATCATCCATCTGTACTCGAATTGTTGACGTTAGACGCGGTTCAACGACGAAAGCACGAGCGAGTGGTTAGTTACAGTGACCGTGCGCTCCGGCAGGAAATATCTTCATCACAACACGATTTTTTTTCGCGGGTACTTGTTACAGCAAGGGCACAGCTGAATCCCGCGCGCCCACACTTGGAGGTTTCCGTGGATGTTCGCGGGATCCCAAAAGAGCTTTCTTGGCTATTGGTTTACGCACGTTCGGAGAAGGCGGGTCCACCATTGGCAGTGGTAAAGAGACCATTGGATGGTCGGGATTCTTTCAATATCACGCTTGACGATGCGGTCAGCATGGACCCTTCACGGCCTATATCGTCTGCAGATCACATGTACGTCGTCGCTCGGGTATCGGTTGCGGGTACCGCCACCGTGCATCCGGGGGACATGGAGCGGCGCAGTAAAATCTTGGTGGCAGATGGATCGACCGTACGGCTATCATTTTCTGATGACTTGGATTCCGATGAAGCGAGTTGAATTTTGCGGGTTGTGCACGCGAACTAACAAGAGCGGGAGTTGTCGAGTGATCAACTTCGTTGCCGACGTCTAACAAAGTCCTTTTAACCAGTCGTGGGCCGATATTTTTTGAGAACGTTCCTGCCATGTAAGCTGCCTGTTAAATATTGTTAACAATTAGTTACGTATTTAAGTTGTTGAAATCTATATATTTCGGCTACACTACGCTCTGCTGACTAACAGGCGCGGTGTTTGATCACTGCATGCAACTTAAAGCGATAAAGCTTGCTGGTTTCAAATCCTTTGTCGATCCGACAACGGTCAGCCTCCCCGGAAAAACATGCGCAGTCGTCGGCCCCAACGGGTGTGGTAAGTCAAATATTGTTGATGCCGTGCGGTGGGTGTTGGGGGAAAGCTCCGCCCGACAACTACGCGGCGAGGTACTTACGGACGTTATTTTCAATGGTTCGAGCTCTCGGCAACCGACTTCGATGGCCAGCATCGAGTTGTTATTCGACAACAGCGACGGACGGATCGGGGGGGCCTACGCGTCGTACGCTGAGATTGCGATTCGCCGTGAAGTGGCGAGGGACGCGCAGTCTGCTTATTTCTTGAATGGAAACCGGTGCCGGCGCCGCGACATTATGGACATCTTCCTGGGCACCGGATTTGGCCCGAGGAGCTACTCCATTATTGAACAGGGCATGATTAGCCAGTTGGTTGAAGCCAAGCCAGAAGAACTTCGGAACTACCTTGAAGAAGCGGCAGGAATCTCGAAATACAGGGAACGTCGCCGAGAAACAGAGAATCGGATCAAGCACACGGTCGAAAACCTCGATCGTTTGAACGACATTCGAGACGAACTCGGTCGGCAACTAGCGCATCTGAAACGACAGTCGCGAAATGCCGAGAAATACAGGAAGCTTAAAGAAGAGGAGCGCGGAACCACCGCGGCTTTGTATACGATTAAGCTAAGAGCGCTCGAGGCTGACTTGGCTCAACACGAGGAAAAACTGTCGCTCCTGGATCTTGAGAATGAACGGGAAAGGACCGAGCTGCAGAGCCTCGACACGTCGTTGGAAAAAGCCAGGACAGACCAATCCGAGACCACCGATAAGTTCAACGATACACAGGGCAAGTATTACAAGCTGGGAGCCGATATCGCTCGTCTCGAGGAAGGAATACAGTTTAATCAAGAACGAATTGCCCAACTGGGTCAGGATCGGAAAGCGGTCGTTCTTCGACAGACTGAAACCTCGACACAACTCGAGATGGATGATGCGGAGATCCTTTCTTTGCGGGAACGCGTCTTAGCCAAGAAACCCGAACTCGAAATGGCCGAGGTCGATTTTGAACGCGTTAGTTCGGAACTCACCACATATGAATCATTGGTAATAGAGACGCAGCGCTTATGGGACGAATTTAGCGTCCGCGCCAATACAAATGACGGTGAAATCCAGGTCCAGGAGAATCGCGTAGAACATTTGGATCAAGTACTTCTACGGTTGCGAGTAAGGCGGGATCAGTTGGATGCCCGCGATCCCGGCCTAGGTTCGGTGGCGTCCAATCTGGCCGACCTGGCGCAAAAGGTCGAACACGGTCAAGCAGCAGTCAACGCGTTGGATACTGATTTCGAGTCATGCATTGAGGCGTTGCGTTTGGCTCGAGAAAATGTTTTAGAACGCGAACGGCTGCTGGAGGAAGCGCGTGTTTCGGTTCAGGCAATGCGTCATGAACTTGCGTCGTTGTCCGCGCTCCAGCAAGCGGCTCTTGGCAATGAAGGAACTGAAACGGATACATGGTTGGCCGGACACGGTTTATCCGAAGCTCTTCGTCTTGGCGACGGCTTGAAGGTCTTGGCCGGTTGGGAACGGGCCGTCGAGGTCGTTCTTGGTGCCGATTTGCTAGCTATCAACGTGGATGACATTACAACGTTTACCGACAACGTTACCGATCTTGCGGGTGGCGAGGTCACGTTGTACCAAGCGTCATCCCCTGAGCCTGGCTCAGCCAGTGAACTTAGACCGCTGGTCACATACATTGAAGATATGGACGGTACGCTCGGTGGTCTTCTGGATGGAATTTTCGCGGCTGACTCGATGGAAGAGGCGCTTTTGGCACGAACGAAACTGCAGATAGGGCAGAGCGTGATCTTAGCGAACGGTCTTTGGTTTGGCAGAGACTGGCTACGTTTTCGACAAATCGACAATTCCGCACAAGGAGTCATCGAACGTGGTCACGCACTCGAGGTGCTGGAACGTGAAGTCGTGGACGGTGAAGCCGGCCTCACGGAGCTTCAAGAAGACCTGACGTTAGCGAAGAACCAAGTTCAAGCATTGGAAATAGACCGCGATGGTCTGCAAATGCGGCGCTCCGATGCGGCGAGCAAGCTGTCAAACGTTAAAACTGATCATGGCGTCAATCGGGTGCGTGAAGAGGAAGCAACAGAGCGACGAACGTTCAGCCAAAAAGAGCAAAGAGAACTAGAAAACCAGATCGAGCAGGATTCTGTGAAGCTCGAGGAGTCGCGAACCAAATTAATCGGCCTTGTTGCCGAAGCAGATAAGCTTCGGGAGGAACGCGATGAACTAACGAGTTCGCGTGATCGGGGTATCGAGCAACTCGAAACGGCACGTGCTGCCTCAAATTCGGTTAGAGAGCGCTTCCACGCGCTCAAACTCGAATATCAATCGCTCGACTCTTCCCTCCAGGCAGGCGAGACCGCGCGCCGCCGGTTGTTGACGCAGCGGAGCGAACTTGATGAACGGGTGCAAGGCATTGATCAAAATCTGGCGGATAACGAGCAGCCGCTACCTACACTTAAAAAGCAATTGGAGTCGGTTTTATTGGAACGCACGAGTGTCGATGGGGCGCTCGTTTCCGTTCGGGATCGAATGGAAACCCTCGACGCAGACATTTCGATGCAAGGGGCGAAGCGGCAAGAGGCGGAAGCCCAGATTGATGAGATCCGAAGGCGATTGGAAGAGCGTCGCATTGATCGGGAAGGCGTAGTGGTCAAACTCGCGAATGTTCGCCAACAGCTTGGGCAAACGGGGATAGCGGCTGAGGATGCGTTGACTAGTGTAGCTTCGAGCGTTACGGAGGACGAACTTGTCGCCACTCTGGATCAAATCGAACGCCGGATAGGGAGGCTGGGTGCGATCAATCTGGCGGCCATCGAAGAGTTTGAGGAACAATCAGAAAGAAAACAGTACCTAGATAAACAGCATGAAGATCTTGAGGAAGCGCTTGATACTTTAAGAGCAGCGATAAAACGCATGGATCGGGAAACGCGATTGCGATTCAAGGCGACCTTTGACGAAGTTAATGGTCACCTAAAAACTATATTTCCGAAAGTGTTCGGTGGAGGACACGCTCAGTTAGAGCTGACAGGGGAGGACCTACTCGATACCGGCATCACACTCATGGCAAGACCACCAGGTAAACGTAATGCCAACGTTCACTTGTTATCGGGAGGTGAAAAAGCGATGACAGCGATAGCGCTTGTATTCGCAATTTTTCGGCTGAAACCGAGCCCGGTGTGTCTTCTCGATGAGGTGGATGCGCCGTTAGACGACGCCAATGTCGTTCGATTCGCGGATCTTATCGAAGAGATGTCGAGCGAAGTGCAGTTCGTGGTGATCACTCATAACAAACTAACGATGGAGATGGCGGATCACCTTCTGGGCGTGACCATGAATGAACCGGGAGTGTCCCGGCTGGTCTCGGTGGATGTAGAACAAGCGGCAGAAATGGCCGCAGGTTAGCCCGACGACAATCGAGCCCGAGGTGCTCTAGTGGACATGAAAATCTTGATCATAGTGGGCGGCGTTGTGCTCATTGCTGCGGTCGTCTTGCACGGGCTCTGGGTTGCCCGACGATCTCGAACGAATCCATTGAGGATGGAACTAGCTGAAAGCGGCGAATCAATGGAATTCGACGAGATGGAGCTCCTGCGCGGAGAGCTGCCCAACGGTGGCGCGCGGATGGCATCGAGCCGGCGACCAGCGCCGCGTTCGACGATAATGGAGTCGCAGAAAGGCGAAATCTTAGATCAACGCGAGTTGGCGAGCGAGGACGACACCATGTTCGTTTATCGAGCTAGCGATGATGCAGAAGAGCTGATTGCAGAACGTGATGATGCGGTGGTTTCCAAGGAGACCCCCATCGTTGCTGGAGCGACGCCCGCGAGGCTGCGTAAAAGTCGGAAGGAGGTTGGACAGGTTTCAAAAAATGCCCGCAAAGCGTTAGAAGAATACGCGGCCGTTGAACAGGAAGACCGGGCTGACCTGATTGTTGTGTCCGTAATGAATTCGGATGGCGAAAGTTGGAATGGTTCGAAAGTCCTCGAGGTACTTCTTCGGCATGGGCTCAAATACGGAGACATGAATATTTTCCATCGCGTCGACTCTGCAGGCGTTCCGCAGTTCAGCGTAGCGAACGCGGTTGAGCCGGGCTCTTTTGATCTGGCAGATATTAAGGAAATGGCAACACCCGGCATTACGATGTTTCTGAGAATACCCGGCCCCCACGATCCCCTCGGTGCATACACCGATATGCTTGGCACAGCGAGAGACACGGCGGAGACGCTCGGTGGCGAGTTAAGAGACGAGCATATGAACCTGATAACCAGTCAGGTTGTCGATCACTATCGTCAACAGATCATTGAATTCGCCCGGAAAACGATGTCTGTGCGTGCGTAACAAGCCGTAGGTTGTCGAAATAAGCTAAGGGTGGTTGTAGTGGTCTGCCGACTCGGCGCAGGCTACGCGAGATGATTGAACCAGAAAAAGAGATCGAGCAACTCAGGGAAGAAGTTCGTTTCCATCTGCATCGATATCATGTTCTCGACGATCCCGAGATCCCAGATGTTGAGTTCGATTCATTGTTTGATCGACTTGTCAAACTCGAAACCGAGAATCCAGGTTTGGTGGTTCCCGACTCGCCGACCCAACGGGTTGGTGCTGAACCGTCAACGGCGTTCGAGGAGGTGGTACACAGTGTGCCTATGCTCTCGCTCGATAAATGCGTATCGGGCGATGAAATTCAAGCATGGCGGGATCGATGTCTCCGGATTCTGGGGGAGGATATTCCGGGTTACGTATGCGAACCAAAGATCGATGGTGTAGCCGTTAGTCTACGCTATGAGGATGGTGTGCTGGTGCGTGCAGCGACACGTGGTAACGGCGAAATTGGCGAAGACATTACGAACAATGTCCGCACCATCGACCAGGTCCCGCTACGCCTATTGGGTGACGATGTCCCACGATCTATCGAAATCCGCGGTGAGATATATATGCCGCTGGCGGAGTTCCACGAGTACAACGCGCGTGCGCTGACGAGCGGGGAAAGGCCCGTCGTTAACCCACGAAATGGTGCGGCGGGGAGCCTTCGTCAGCTCGATCCTCGCGTAACGACAAATCGGCCTTTGGCAATATTCTGTTATGCGATGGGAAGTTGTAGTGACGATTTTCGTCCGCGCGCGCATGCTGACGTTTTGACAGCGTTTCGGAGATGGGGGTGCTGCGTCAACGAACGCACGGAAGTCGTTGGGGATTTTGAATCATGCATGGCGTACATCGATCAATTAGTCCAAGAACGCTCGTCATTGAGTTACGAGATTGATGGGGTCGTGCTTAAAGTGAACGATTTTTCGATACAGGAGCGTCTAGGTGCGTTGACGCGAAAACCGCGATGGGCCATTGCGTTCAAATATCCCGCGGAGGAAGTATCCACGGTAATCACTGGCGTTGAATTCCAGGTGGGTCGGACCGGCGCAATTACGCCGGTTGCAAAACTTGAACCGGTCTTCGTGGGAGGCGTCACGGTATCCAACGCAACGTTACACAATATGGACGAGGTAGCGCGGCTCGGTATTCGTTTGGGCGATACCGTGATCGTTCACAGAGCCGGCGACGTGATCCCCCAAGTCGTCAGTGTCGTAGAATCCCGTCGTCCATCGGATGCACGCAGAGTTTCCATACCGCGGAAATGCCCAGAATGCCGCACCCCCCTTGAAAAGATCGCGGACGAAGTCATCGTTCGGTGTCCAGCGGGTATGACTTGCGTAGCGCAGCGGAAGGAGTCGATTAAACACTTTGCCTCTCGGTCCGGGATGGATATCGAGGGATTGGGAGAAAAGTTGATTGAGCAGTTAGTCGATCAGGATCTCGTTAAGAACCCGGCCGAGCTATACCGTTTAAGCGGTGAAGAATTGATGGCGTTAGAGCGTATGGGCGCGAAATCGGCAGATAATCTTGTGAAATCGATTGGTGAAAGTTGCGACACAACGCTGGCTCGGTTCATCTATGCGTTGGGGATACGAGAAGTAGGCGAAGCCACAGCCATTGCCCTAGCGGAGCGCTTTGGTGACCTAGGGCCACTGATGGAGGCGACGATAGATCAGTTGTACGAGGTTGAAGATGTCGGGCCCGTCGTGGCAGGCAACGTGCTTGATTTTTTTGAAGACCGTGAAAAGAAGGAAATTGTTTTGGCACTGGTGGCCGCTGGGGTGCGTTGGCCAGTAGACGAGACGCAAGTGGATCGGCCGTGCTCTGGCGAAAACTGGGTACTCACTGGGACACTCCAATCCATGTCTCGTGGCGAGGCGCGAACGCGATTACGCGGTTTGGGTGCAAAAGTGGCGGGATCTGTCTCCCCGACTACCACGTGTGTCGTGGCGGGCTCCGGTGCGGGCGCTAAACGCGCTCGTGCTGAGGCTCTCAATATTTCAATATTAGGCGAGGCTGATTTCCTTGCTTTTCTTAGCAAACATCAAAGCGCGTAAGCTTGTCGTTTTTGCGCTCGTGATCGCGGGTTGCGCGTCGTCTCCGCCGGGAGATCCGGACGATGTCTGCGAAATTTTTACCGAAAAACCGAAGTGGTACCGAGCCGTTAATGCGTCCCATAAACGGTGGAGGATCCAACCGTCAACACTGATGGCGGTAACCCATAAGGAATCTTCGTATGTACCCGACGCCCGACCGCCACGGCGTAAATTTCTTTGGATTTTCCCTGGAAGACGACCATCTAGCGCGTATGGATACGCGCAAGCTACGGATGAAACGTGGGACGATTATCTCCGGCAGCGCAGCCGGCGGTTTGCTGACCGCGACGATTTTGACGATGCGATCGATTTTATTGGCTGGTACCTCGATCGAGCATCGCGCGAATTGTCGATTTCTCGGATAAACGTTCAGCATTTGTATCTCGCGTATCACGAAGGCACGGCAGGGTACCGCCGAGGCGGGTGGCAACGTAATCGGTGGCTCCTGAATGCGGCAGCGAGAGTGAGCGATAAAGCGGCAATGTACGAAACACAGCTCAAAGCGTGTCGTTTACGATTGTCGAAGCGTCGTTGGTGGCGTCGTTAGGTTTTCCCGCATACACGACGCGGTAAATGATGCCCTGTTGGTCGTCCGATATGAGCAGACTGCCGTCTCTGGAAACGAGCACGTCGTTGGGACGGCCTGAGGCTTTTTGTCCGTTTAGCCAGATATCGAGAAACGGTTCGTACGTGGGCGTTTGATTTTCCGTGATCCGAATTACACTGACGCGGTAGCCAACCTTTTTTGTTCGATTCCAGGACCCGTGTTCGGCAATGAAGAGGGCACTGCGATACTCGGGAGGGAAGGCATCCTTGGTGTAGAAGTCCATACCGAGAACGGCGCTGTGCGCCTGTATTCGAATCTTCGGCGCGGTGAAGACGCGATCTCCGCTTTCCTTGCCGAATTTCGGATCTTGAATGTCGCCAGCGTGTACGAACGGGTAACCGTAGTGAGCGCCTGGTTCTTCGACGACGTTGATTTCTTCGGCGGGTACATCATCTCCCAACATGTCGCGGCCGTTATCAGAAAACCATAACTGTTTCGTTTTTGGATGCCAGGCCATGCCGACACTATTGCGCACGCCGCGGGCATAGAGTTCCGATATACCTGTTCTCGGATCGATTCTTAAAATACTTGCGTACCTATCATCCCGGGATAAGCAGATATTGCAGGGTGCTCCCACCGGAACGTACAAGTAGCCGTCCGGACCTACGCTGAGGTACTTCCAGCCGTGGTGGCGTTTGTTGGGTAACTGTTCTGTGACGACCTGGGGTTGAGGATTATCGCGAAAAGTCGTTTCGATCTCTGGGAATCGTAAGATTCTGTTGAGCGCACCCACGTAGAGGTCGCCGTCAAGAAGAACCACCCCGCTAGGCATCGTCAGACCGCTCGCAAACGTGACAACTTCCGGTTCGGCGTCGACGGTTGTCGATGGAACGATGGCGTAGAGTTTGCCGGCACGACGCGTACCGACAAATAAGTGACCGCTGGAACTTTCTGCCATTTGGCGCGCATTGGGCACATCGTTCGTTAGTACGGAAACCCTAAAGTCAGCGCTATTTGCAACGATTTCGGTCGCGAGCAAGACCCAGAAAAGGTACAAGACCACTTTCATGTGAGCAGTGTACGACCGCATGTTGGCGCACGCACTAAAAGATGAGATTCAGGAGGCCTACCGATCCTGGCTGGAAGCTCGCGGCTTCGATCCGCGTCGCGGCCAACGGCAAATGATTGCCGACATTGCCACCGGGATAACCGACGATGACGATCGAATTTGCGTGATCGAGGCGGGGACAGGAACGGGTAAAACGGCCGCATACTGCTTAGCCGTGATCCCGGTGGCGCAAGCGGAAGGTAAAAAAATTGTTGTCTCAACGGCGACAATTGCGTTGCAGGAACAAGTATTGCTAAAGGATCTACCGGATCTTGCCGCCCACACGGCGTTAGATTTCAGTTACGTCCTTGCCAAAGGGAGAAGTCGATACGTTTGCTTGAAACGGCTTAACGAAATATTGGATGCGGATGTGAGTATGGAAATTTCGCTCTTCAATGAACCTGGATCGAGTGACATCAAGACCTATAAGGCGATGGCAACAACGTTTGAAAAGGGAAACTGGGACGGCGAGTTGGAGTCGTGGGAGCACCCGATTGATCCCGAGAGTTGGCGTCGTTTGACGACCGATCACCGAGGGTGCGCGAACAACCGTTGCGACTTTTTCCAGAGTTGTCCTTTTTTTCGAGCGAGGAGCGAAGTCGACGATGCGGACATTGTCGTTGCGAACCATGATTTGGTTCTGGCTGATCTTAACCTCGGCGGAGGCGTGATTCTTCCACAGCCAGACGAGACGATCCTGGTACTCGACGAGGCGCATCATCTTCCGAAAAAAACTCAACAACATTTCACGTTGTCGACGCGGTTGGGTGCGACGGTCCGGTGGCTCGAACAGTTAAATGTGGCACTGGGAACCATGACGCAGCACTTCGGTCGGCCGCCTGAACTGCTCGCGATTGCCCAAAAACTTGCACGGGATAGCGTAGTGGCATCGAGCCTGCTGACCGAATTGGAGCAGTTGACCGCGAATCTTTCGTTTTCGACTCAAAGCGATCGGAATACGATGTCCCGGTTTCCACTGGGTCGCATACCCAAGTCAATCGTTGAATTGTGCGAACCGCTGTCGAGCTATTTTCTTGATTTCGGCGATTTGCTTGAAACCGGCCATGCGCAGTTGCAAGAACTTATCGACGGGAGTCGAAACTGGAAAAACAAAGAGCAAGCAGAGCAATGGCTGCCGATCGTCGGCTTTCATATAAACCGGGCGTTGCAGTCACGCAGCCTGTTTTCAGATTACGCGGGAGCTGCGATGGGCGATCCGTTGTGTGCGCGTTGGGTATTGCATCAAGAGACTGAATCCGGGATAGATTTCGAGTGCTTGTCGGCACCATTGGATCCGGGAGGGATCTTGAAAGAGATTCTCTGGCAAAAATGTCATGCCGTGGTTTTAACTTCGGCGACCTTGTGCACGATGGGTAGTTTCGAACGTTTTCTTGAGCAAGTAGGCCTAGCTACCGACGTTCGAAATCGGCGTATCGAAAGTCCGTTCGAATTCGACCGAATCGCGACCCTCTCGATTCCTCGCATGAACACCGATCCACGCGATGTCGCGCTTCATACGGAAGAACTCGGACACCTGATACCGCAGTTGCTGGAAGAAGAAATCAGCGCCCTTGTACTGTTTACGTCATGGCGGCAGATGCAGGCGGTCATCGATGCGCTGCCACCGTCGGTCCTCAACGATTGCCACGTACAGGGACAAGGATCCAAACAGAAACTCTTGACCGAACATAAAGGGAAGATCGATGAGGGTGGGCCCAGTTACCTCTTCGGTCTCGGGAGTTTCGCCGAAGGTGTTGATCTCCCCGACGACTACTGTCGGCACGTGATTATTGCGAAGCTTCCCTTTTCGGTACCCGACGACCCGATCGACCAGGCTTTCGCTGAATGGCTGGAGTCGGAGGGACGTAACCCCTTTTTTGAAGTCTCTGTGCCCGATGCAACCCTAAAGTTGATACAGGCCTGTGGCCGACTTATAAGGCACGAAGAAGACAGTGGACGGATCACTATCTTGGACCGGAGACTCTTAACCCGCGGCTACGGCCGCTCGATCATCGAGTCCCTGCCGCCCTATCGTCGAGACGACGCGTAGCCGAAAGACGCTAATGGATTACTGTGCATTCAAAGCTACTGTTGATCCGGTGGACGACGCTTTCATACTTCGGGGAGTGAAAATTTGACCGTTCTGAATGAATTTGATGGCTATGAGATTACCCGAAGGGGTCTCGATTGTTACCGACGACTAGACCCCGGGGCCCCGGATGACTTTCGCCAACTTGCCGCTTTATTGGTTGATTATTGGATCGAGGGGGATTTTCGACGAATCGGGATCGGTGCGGGTCAGGGAGCGGGCAAGACCACGCTCTGTCGACTAATCGCGTCCGCGTTCTCTTTTACTGAGGAGAAGGTCGCAATTCTCAGCATCGACGACTTTTATTTACCCACTAA